>DAIUKI010000476.1:0-2555 GCA_036848255.1 Bacteroidales bacterium
ATTGATAGTTGCTGTTTTCAGCATTTTAAATGGTTTTTCTCAGAATACTTTTAAAGCCTTCATCAAAGACTCCTCTACCGAAGAACCTTTAGCAGGAGCAACAGTAGTTCTGAATGGCACGAACAATGGGAGTATTTCCGATACTACAGGTTTAGTAGAACTCAACGATATTCCGGATGGAAAACAAATCCTTGTATTTAGCTATGTAGGCTATTTACAAAGGGTCGATACGCTGATATTTCCATTAGGATCCTCAGAAACCCCAATTATATTTATGGAAAGTGCATCTGAGGAAATAGAAGAGGTTGTAATTTCTTCAACGCGAAGCACCAGAACCATCGGGAATATTCCCACCAGGGCAGAATTTATTGCCGGCGAAGAGCTTGAGGAAAAAGGCAATATGAAACCAGGTGATATTCGGATGATGCTCAACGAGAGCACCGGCATACAGACCCAACAGACATCAGCAACTTCTTACAACTCAAGCATACGTATTCAGGGGCTGGATGGAAAGTACACTCAGATCCTGAAAGATGGAATGCCGCTATATTCAGGATTTTCGGGTGGATTGAGCCTGCTGCAGGTCGTTCCTTTGGATTTAAAGCAGGTTGAAGTAATTAAAGGAGCTGCATCGACACTCTACGGGGGTGGTGCTATTGCAGGCTTGGTCAACCTTATTTCAAGAACACCAGCAGAAGACAGAGAATTGAGTTTTCTGCTTAACGGCACATCAGCTTTGGGGCTTGATGCGAGTGGTTTTTATTCGCAGAAATTTGATAAAATAGGAGCTACAGTTTTTGCCTCATATAACCAGGGAACACCATATGATCCATCTGATGTTGGATTTACGGCAATACCTGAATTCAAACGGATCACGATTAACCCAAAATTGTTCCTTTATTTGTCCGAAAAGACGCTTTTGAATTTAGGTCTCAACAGTACAATAGAGGATAGAACAGGAGGTGATATAAAATTTATTGAGAGGAAAGGCGATACTTCTCATACCTATTTTGAGGAAAACAAAACCAAACGTTTCAGCTCCCAACTAAGCATTAACCATAACTTTAATGATAAATCTACCCTGGCGGTTAAGAACAGCTTAAGCTACTATGACAGAGGTATCACAACGTCTGTATCACATTTCTCAGGCATTCAGTATTCTTCCTTCAGCGAGGTAAACTATAGTCACAGGAACGAAAAATCTGAATGGATAGTAGGTTTAAATCTATGGACAGATAAGTTTTCTGAAAATGAAATTGACTCAACACTTGCGGTTGATTATAATCACACGACCATTGGTGGTTTCCTCCAGAACACGTGGAGCGCAACGAAGATATTTAGTCTTGAAACCGGCTTTCGTGGCGACTATCTGAAGGAATATGGTTTTTTCGCTTTGCCGAGGCTTTCTATGCTTCTGAAAGTAAGCAATAAATTCTCTGTACGTCTCGGAGGAGGGTTGGGATATAAAATCCCTACCGTATTTACTGAGGATGCAGAAAGAATTCAATTCCGGAATGTATTACCTGTTGATGAGGCTCATACTAAGGCAGAAAAATCAATCGGTGGAAATTTTGACATAAACTACAGAGCATCGCTATCAGATAAGTTGTTTATGACAATTAACACGCTGTTCTTTTATACACAGGTAACCAATCCCCTTATCCTGGAGCCTCGTATAGACGGTAATTATGAATTCATGCAGCCTGCTGGGGTTATAAATACCAGGGGAATAGAAACAAACATCAAAATTACTTACAATAACTTCAACCTGTTTATCGGGTATACACTGGCAGACGTAAACCAGCATTATAATGGGATCGTCTCAAAATATCCTTTGGTTGCAAAACATAGGTTGAATAATGTGTTAATGTATGAAATTGAAGAGAAGCTTAAGATTGGATTGGAGGCTTACTATACCGGTCCACAACTGCTGAACGATGGTGCTAATGGGAAAAGTTATTGGATAACTGGACTCATGATTGAAAAATTATGGAAGAAGTTTTCACTGTTCATTAATTTTGAAAATTTCAGTGACACAAGACAGACAAAGTTCGACAGCATTTACACTGGAACAATCCAGGACCCAGTATTCAGAGATATTTATGCACCCTTAGAAGGATTCGTTATCAATGGCGGACTTAAGCTTAAATTTTAAGTCCACCAAAAAAAGGGATGCCCCGCAGAAAATCTGTGTGCTTTTCATAATTCACAAAGCAGCCAGTCGATTCAAAAGAAAGAGATTAATCTGACAATGACCAAAGAGAAGGTATATTTCGTTAACAACACCCAGGTCCGCTTTAATGATCTTGAAACGCAACTTAGAAAAGAACTAAGACAATATCCCAACGCTATCATCATGCTGCGTTTTGATAAAACAATATCCATCCAGGACTTAGTGAATGTACTATCTTTGGGTCCCAGGATGAATGTCAAAATGATTATGGCCACAGCCAAGACACAGTAATCTCATTGAAAATGGCAGGATCGGGCAAACATCAGGATGTCAGCAAACTCACTCTTGCCGGTGCAATAATTGCGCTGGGAATCGTATTTGG
>DAIUKI010000477.1:0-2554 GCA_036848255.1 Bacteroidales bacterium
GCTGAATGTTTAAGGAGTAGTATAAATGACCTGAGATCGTGAAGCCTGTGAGTAATTTTTACGGAAGAATAATAATCCTCCTGATATCTTTAATAATCAGGTTCAACCTGGTAGCACAGGTTACGGTTACTTCCAGTCTGCCTCTGATTATAATAGATACGGATGGGCAATCAATTAATGATGATCCCAAAATAGATGCATGGCTGAAAATAATTGACAACGGACCAGGAATCTTGAATAATCAGTTTCAGCAAGCGACTGATTATGACGGGAATATCGGAATCGAGATAAGGGGACAATCATCGCAGATGTTTCCTAAAAAAAGTTATACCATAGAGCTCAGGACCAGGGAGGGAGCAGATACAACCGCAAGCCTGCTTGGAATGCCGGCTGAAGAGGACTGGGTTCTTTATGCTCCATATTCGGATAAAACCATGCTCCGGAATGCAATCACATTTCATCTTGGAAGCAGAATGGGAGGGTGGCAGCCCAGGAGCCGGTGGTGCGAGGTCTTTCTCAATGGTGATTACGCCGGGATTTATCAGCTTATTGAAAGCATTAAGCGCGATAGCAACAGGGTTGATATAAGCAAGCTTAGACCTGATGAGATATCTGGTGATGATCTTACTGGCGGATACATCATCAAGAAAGATAAGATTGACAATTACGGATCGGATGAGTATTTCCAGATTAACCCTTCGATTCATTATGAGGAATCAGATGATTACAGGTTTACTTATGTCTACCCAAAGCACGATGAGATAGCTGCAGAGCAAAAAACCTATATAAAGAAGTTCATGACCGATGCTGAGAATACACTCAATGGAAGTTCTTTTTCGGATCCGGCAACAGGATTCAGGAAATATCTGGATGTAATCTCATTTGTTGATTTTCAGATCATTCAGGAACTTGTAAATAATGTTGACGGATACCGTTTCAGTACATTTTTTTACAAGAACAAAGACTCAAAGGGTGGAAAACTGCATGCCGGTCCTCTGTGGGATTTTGACCTCTGTTATGCGAATGAAGATTATACCGACATAAATCTGGTGACGGATATCTGGCTCTATTCGAAGTTCCAGGATGAATATGGAGGAAGAATGCATTGGTGGGCCCGCCTGATGGAAGATCTGGGTTACAGGGCCGTGTTTGTATCAAGGTGGAAAGAACTCAGAAAACAAGCGTTCCATACCGACTCGATAATGACCTGGCTCGATAATACAATTGAATATCTGGGTGAAGCCGTCGACCGCAATTTTGAAAGATGGCCCGTGCTTGGTGAGTATGTTTGGCCAAACTATTTTATCGGGGAAACATATGAAGATGAGGTTGTCTATTTGAAAGAATGGATTGAATCAAGAGTCAACTGGATAGATGCAAATATCATGCTTGCTGAGAACGTTTCAGAGAATTATGAGAAAGATGATATACTGGTATTTCCCAATCCTGCAAGTGATCAGATTAATCTGTACTTCCATCTTGTTTTTTCAGGCGAAATCAGAATAGGTATGTATGATTTGCTGGGAAGGGAAGTTTTACATAAGGAAATTTTGCTGGAAAACCAGGGCTATCAGTATATTAGTCTCGATATTAATCACCTTCCCGGAGGATACTATATTCTGCAGGTTTTTAAGGGCGAAAAGCGGATCGGCAGAAGAAATATTCTGGTAACCGGTAGGTAAAACATGTAATTACAATGTAATTACACATTACGGGCCATTTTCAGCAATAAATGGTGCTTCTTATAAGAAATCAAGTTGAAACTTATATTTTTGTTCCGTAGAAGTAAAAAGCAGATAGTATGAAAAGCAGAAAAGTTCTTTACGGAGTTGTATTATTACTTGGTATTATACTTGCTGTTGCATTTATTTATCTGAATTCAGTAATGCCAATCATAACCGGATATGCAGCAAAGAACCTTTGTTCAAATGTCTTTGTTTCGGGAAGAGATGCAGCGGATATTGAAAAAGTTGATCTTAACTTTTCATTCATTAAGTATACCAGGAATGATGTAGACTATGAGAATAAGGGTGTCACCAGCCGTTTTTTATGGGGCAGATCAAGGGCAATTTACAGGGATGGATTTGGCTCCACACTTTTAAGGGATGTTCCGGAGGAGACTCTCCGGAAAGCTGTTTTTCCGAATGATACAGATCCGGGATACAGAAAGGATACGATTGAGTGGCCGCTTGGTGACATTGTTCCTGATACAATCTCCACAGGGATTGATAAGGCGGCAATTACTAAAATATCAGGTCAGCTTATTAACAATAATGCATATAGTGGAAATGCATTTGCTTTTATTGTTCTCCATAAGGGAGTACCTGTTGCTGAAGCATATAAACCTGAGTTTAATAAAGATACCCGCTTTTTAAGCTGGTCGATGGCAAAAAGTTTTACGAATGCGCTTACCGGCATTCTTGTTAGACAGGGGAAGATGGATATAATGCAACCGGCAGATGTTAAAGAATGGAAAGGAGATGAAAGGAGCAAAATTACTTTAAACGACCTTCTTCAGATGCAGAGCGGACTTAAATGGAATGAGGATTACGGA
>DAIUKI010000478.1:0-2553 GCA_036848255.1 Bacteroidales bacterium
TTATTTCTTGTTATTTTAAAATTTACATTTTTTTCAATCTTTTAAATATCCAATTATCAACAGAATATTTTCCGGCTCCGGCTATTGCAATCACTGTATAAATTGTTACGTAAAGCAATGGCAATTCTTTTCGTGTAAAAGCATCGGGCGAATGAACAATTAATGCAGCCACTAACATGGTAATAAGCAGTGGAATGGCTGAAAGGCGTGTTACCACACCAATAATCAGGAATATTGAACACAGGAACTCAGCTAATACTGTAAGCACCAACGAAAGAGTCACTCCCATTCCCAATGGGTCGGCAAATTTTACCGGACTATCGCCTGTCAGCATTAAAAACTTGCCATAGCCGTGTGTAAGCATAAAAACACCCACAACAATCCTGAGAAACAATAATGATATTGAAATGTGATTTGGGTAATTTCCTGTATCAAAAATCTTTATTAATGATGCCTTCATAATTTCTTTTCTTCAGGCTTGTTTCACAAATTGAACTTCGCCGCCAATAATTACTTCGTCGCTCACCAATACACCACCGGTTTCCAGAGCTGCATTCCAGTTGAGTCCCCAGTCTTTGCGGCTGATTTTTCCACTGTAGGAAAATCCGGCTTTTACATTACCCCATGGATCTTTGTTGGTACCGCCAAATTCAACATCAAGGACTACCTCTTTGCTTACTCCTTTAACTGTAAGCAGACCTTTAAGCTTAAATTCATTATCGTCAACTTTTGTGAAATTTTTGCTTTCGAAAGTCATTGCCGGATGGTTCTCAACATCGAAAAAATCGGCACTCTTAAGGTGATTATCCCTGTCGGGGTTATTTGTAAAAATTGATGAGGTCTCAATGTCTACCTTTACTGATCCATTTTTGAAATCTACGTTATCAATTTCCCCTATAAAATTCTTAAACTCACCTTTCACATTGCTGATCATAAGGTGTTTTACTTTGAAATTAAGTTCACTGTGTGCAGGGTCAAGTACCCATTTTGAAGGATTTTTGCTTAAATTTTCCATTATGTTTTTGTTTTAAATGAATAGGGTACAAAAATACAATGGTTCCCAGGGCTACTGGTAATAGTTTCCGGAAGAAGGGTTGTAATATTATGCAATGAGGTTTTGCATCTCCTCGCGAAACTCGGATGGCGTTTGCCCCGATTTCTTTTTAAATACGTTGGAAAAGTACGATTTCTCGTTGTATCCCAACTCAAAACCTATTTCGGATATCGATTTATTTGTGCTTGCCAGAAGGTTTTTGGCTTCGGTAAGTTTTCGGATTTCAATTAATTCCGAAACACTTTGATTCATTATTTTCTGGCAAATCAGGTTCAGGTTTCGCGATGACATGAATAATTTTTCGGCATAAAACTCTACCCCCAATGGCCTGCGAAAATTATCTTCAAGTATTTTCAGGAAATTAATAAAGGTTTCGTTTTGAATAGAGTTGTCTACGTTTTCAGATTCCGGAAGTTTTTTTCTTTCCGACTCAATCATGATAAACAGTGCACTTAACATATGCCGGACAATCGATAAATCGGGAGATGAGTGTTTCATCTCCTGGCTGATGATTTCACAAATTGTGCCTAAACGGGTAAAACATGCTCCGGTTTGCAACACCTGGTTGGCATTATTATGAAAACTGCTGTATAATTGAAAAATGGTTTCGGCAATAAATTCACTTTTAAAACGCAGCACCCACATGTCGAAATTGCCATTCTGTAATTTTGTAACTATTTGGTGGACTTTCCCCTTTGCAATGAAGCTAATCATCGGGGCTTCGACTGTGCCGGATTTAAAATCGACAAAATGTTCCAGTTTGCCTGTTATCCCGACAATCAGCTCTTCAAAATCGTGGAAATGAGGCTCGTCGGGTGCAGCTTCAATTTCTTTTGCCCTGACAGCATCTATTCTGAATATGCTAAAGAGTTGATCCATACTGCAAAGTTAGCAAAATGTCAGATTAAAAAGGACAGAAGACCGAAGACCGAAGACCACAGGGCCGCAAGACTGCACGACAAAGTTACACCCATCTAAGTGTTAGGATATTCTCCTATTAAGCGATACAGTAATTTATCAATGTTGCACTGTGGCATTAGTTTCCGCTGTTTCTAATAAATAGCCCTGCACCCAGTTCAGCACCCAATGTGCCAGGTATCAGATGCAAAAAGTTACGTTTTGTAGGATCCTTTTCGATTTGCAGTGATCCTTCTTTTTTGATAGTAACATCATTGCCATATTTTAATCTTTTCGGATCGGTAGGTTCTCCATAACCAGATGCGCCTCCTCCCTTATTTACAAGTGAATTGTACCCAACTACAATCGAATTAGATATAGTATATATTCTGTTTTCATCTCTCCCTACTTCCCAGAAAACATTATTGTTGCTGACCACATTATTGTAGAATTTGAAATCATCGGCTACGGTCCACGACCAGACGGCTGCTCCATAGTTGTCAATCATAAGGTTATGATGCATTTCGCAACGTTCAGCAGGTTTTTCAGAAAACCAGTAAACAACTGCATCTTTGCATTTGTAAAACACGCAATGATCGACT
>DAIUKI010000479.1:0-2542 GCA_036848255.1 Bacteroidales bacterium
ATGTTGCAGGTATTGTAGCAACTGCAACTTCAATGTTCAGCGAGCTGAAGGATAAAAGGAAATAACCTCACCCCATACCCCTCTCCTAAAAGAGAGGGGTTATTTATTGTCAACATGATGGCCCCATTCTCTTGCAGGAGAAGGGGGTTGGGGGATGAGGTTAAAACTCTGAATGTTCTGTCCTAAGTATTATCTCATTCTGCAGATCTTCACCCAGATCGTTGAAATAATCACTGTAGCCGGCAACCCTTACAATCAGATCTCTGTACAATTCGGGATGCTTCTGGGCATCCCGGAGTGTACCGGCATTAACGACATTGAACTGGATGTGGTGTCCGTCGAGGCTGAAGTAGCTTCTGATCAGTGCGGTAAGACAATTATAGCTATTCTCATCCTCAAAGAATTGTGGTGAGAACTTCTGATTCAGAAGCGTTCCCCCGGTTCTCAGATGATCGATCTTCGATGCTGATTTTATAACTGATGTAGGTCCCTGGCTGTCAACTCCCTGGCTCGGAGAAATCCCTTCCGACAGAGGGGTGAATGCTTTCCGCCCGTCGACAGTGGCTCCCGTGACACTGCCAAAATAAACATGAGATGTCGTTGGAAGCATGTTTATCCGGTGGACACCTCCCCTTGAAGAAGGCTTTCCGTTAACTGCATCATAATAAATCTCAAAAACTGTAACAGCCTGCTGATCAGCATAATCATCATCGTTACCATATTTCGGAGTGTTGTAGATCAGATCATATCTCATCTGGTCAAATCCACTGAAATCGGCTTCAATTGCTGAATCAAACTCCCTCCAGGAGTATTTCTTCTTATCATAAATATTATACCTGATTGAAGTCAGTATATCTGTAATACTTCCCAACCCAACTCCCTGGATATAAGTTGTATTATATCTTGCTCCCCCGTTATTGTAATCCCTTCCATTCATTATACAATCCTCTACAAGAACTGAGAGGAACGGTACAGGAAGCCATCTCGAGAAGGTCTTTTCAATTACATTGTTCCCTCTTATCTTGATATCGGCAAAATACCTGACCTGTGATCTGAAGGCGTCCAGAAGCCCGTCAAACGATTTATAATCTGCAGAATAGCCTGTCTGTGGTCCAACCTGACTTCCGGTACGCTTATCATATCCATTGTTAAGTGTCAGCTCAAGTATCTTTGTAAGGTTGAAATAGCCGGTGAGCCAGTAGGCCTCAGTTCCAAAAGCACCTGTTTCGACGCACCCTGATGCACCTCCGTTTCGTGCATCGACAATATTCTTTCCCTGTCGGAGAAGTTCCTGTATGATGGCATCAGTATTAAAACAGGAAGGCTGGCCAAAACCTGTTCTTATTATATCCAATGCTTTGTGAATGAACATGTCGGGGCTCTTCCTGCTGATCTGAACCATTGAGCTGGGTTGAAGTATTCTCATCTCCCTGATGACATCAAGGAGAATATATGACATCTCGTTTACGGCATCCGTCCCGTCAGCTTTCACACCTCCCAGGTTTATAAGACAAAAATCAGTATATGTATTGCTTTCACTAGCGGTTACTCCCATTTTCGGAGGAGAAGGATGATTATTGAATTTAACCCAGAAACATCCCAAAAGATCAAATAACTCCTCATCTGAAATAGTTCCGGCCTCCTTTTCCTTACTGTAAACAGGAAAAAGATGCTGGTCGAGTCTTCCCGGATTGAATGAATCCCATGGATTCAGTTCGGTAATTACCCCGAGATGTATAAACCAGTAATGCTGGAGCATTTCATGAACCGTTTCAGGTTCATGGGCGGGCACTTTACGGCATACTGAAGACATTTTCAAAAGTTCACTCCTGCGTTTTTCATCTTTCTCCTCAGCCGCAAGCCTGTCAAGTTCTTCCGCATGCCTTTCTGCATACATAATTATTGCTTCGCAGGCGATATCCATTGCTCTGAGCTCCTCAGCCTTGTCAAACGCCTCAAAATCTTTGTAAAAATCAAGCTTTGAGATGCTTTCCCTTATTTCCTCCCTGATCTGAAGAAATCCTGTTTTAAACATTTTGTAACCCAGAACTGTATGGCCGGGAGCTCTTTGTTCCTGAAATTCAGTAAAAATGCCTGCCTTATAAGCGTCGAGCCATTCATTTGTCATAAGGCTCATTATCCTGTCGCGGTTGCTTTTTCCCTTCCAGTAAGGGATGATCTCTTCCTCATAAACCTTCCTGACTTCATCATCAACCCTGAAAAATACTTTTTCCCTCGAATCAAGGATATCCAGATCCTTAAGAGAATGGAGGCTGATCTCGGGATAGGTGGGAGTCGCTTTCGGGGCCGGACCTCTTTCGCCAACTATAAGCTCATCGCCATTTATGCATATCTTCTTGTTTTTCAGAAGATACTCAAATGCTTTTGCCCTGCGGACTGGAGCTGAAAGTTCGCGGGCTTCATCGCTTTTGTAAAAACGTGTGATCAGCACGGCTCTTTCGGCGCTTATCCTTTCAACCGCCTTGAGGCTCCGCTCCCGTAATTTCTTAACTCTTTCAGATAGTATCATAATTCTAATTAA
>DAIUKI010000480.1:0-2534 GCA_036848255.1 Bacteroidales bacterium
TGTAAAAAATCAAAGGGATCACTTTTAATGATTCCTTTTTTTGTGATACTTAGGTAATCTTTGGCGGTAAATACCGGTTCATTTCCCAATTATCGGTCTGGATGTATTCGTTGTTATGCCAAATCACATACATGGAATCATTGTTATTAACCGATTTATCGGAACACCGATGGTAGGGGCGTTGCATGCAACGCTGAACATATTCGATTCCATATTGTTATAACACGGGAGTCCAGAAACCCATTAAAAAAACGGGGCGAAACCGAAAAGCCATACGAGTAGGAATATATTAATTCAAAAAAATGGTAACAGTAATTATTACTCATGAATGCAAAAACTATTCAGATTGGAGAAAAGTTTTTGATGCTGATGAAGTAAATCGTTCAAAAGCAGGATTCAAAAGTACAGGCGTATTTCATTCTGTTGATAATGCTAATAAGATAACAATTATTGGTGAAGCACCAAGTGTTGAAGCAATAAATGGTTTTATGGCAAATCCTGAATTGAAAGCAGCAATGGACAAAGGAGGTGTAATAGGCTTGCCCGATGTTAAGATTTTAAACAAGGTATAATATTGGAATTTTAAGTAACATCGAAGCTTGAGAAATTAGGACGGGCTTATTCGTTAGACCATCCTATTTTTTTATTTTTCCCTCCCTCTGGAGGAGAATAAGCCTTAAACTAAAAATCTTCAATTCGCCTGTCAATTGAGCCGGTTGTTCATCCGGTCATGAAAGGTAAAAAAAGCCATTACATTTTAGTATTAATAAGGTCAGATACAGCCTGTACAAATTCTTTGTGAACTAACGGCTTCTGAAAGATCAGATCAGCTCCCAGGTGTTTTGCACTGGTGAGATATCCATCATAATTAAATCTTCCACCACCTGATATTGCTATGATCTTTAATCCTGGATTCTTTCTTCTCAGGTAGAATATCAGTTCAAGACCTTCTTTTTCAGGCATCACAATATCAGTAACCAAAAGATCCGGGGGACAGCATTCAATCTTTTCCAAACCTTCACTGCCGTTACTGGCAATATCAACTTCGTATCCGGCTTTTTCAAGCATCCTTTTAAGCATTGTTAGTATCGAAGGATCATCATCTATTACCAAAATTTTCGCCATAGCTAAAGTTGATTAGTTTTCATCGAGGACTTTTCTGATAACCTTGCTGAACTCGCTCAGTTTAATAGGTTTCAGGATCATTTCATAAGAACCGATTTTTGACTTTGTCACATCAGATAATTTGTCGATGTATCCGGTTATTATAATGACTTTCAGGTCGGGCTTTATTTGCCTCATTTTTCCAGCAAGTTCGGTTCCGAGCATTTGGGGCATTGTCTGATCTGTTACGAGTAATGAATATTTCCCGGGGTTTCTTTTAAACTCCTCAAATGCTTCACTACTGTTGGTCTTGATGGTGACTTTATATCCGAGGTTTTCCAGCATCTTTTTACCCATAAAAGTTATGTCCAGTTCATCGTCGACAAACAGGATGTGTTCGACTCCCCTTGGAAGCAGATCTAAAGATTTGATTTCATTTACGGGACCTGAAATGTTGGATGGAAGATAAATAGTGAATAATGTACCTTTCCCCGGAGTGCTATCTACAGTTATTGCCCCATTATAGTTGCTGACTATACCATGCACTACAGAAAGACCGAGTCCTGAACCTGAACCCACTTCTTTCCGGGTAAAGAATGGTTCAAAAATCCTTTCCTTTGTTCTTCTATCCATTCCATGACCAGTATCTGATAGTCTGATTCTTACATAAATCCCAAACTTAAGATTGTTGATTTTCTTCGTTGTTTTCTGATCAACCATAACACTATCGACCTTTATGTCAAGGATGCCTCCCCTATTTTTCATCGCATGGATGGCATTTGTACATAAATTCATGATAATCTGGTGTATATGAACTGGATCTGCAAGAATTATCCCTATTCCAGAATCAATACTTTTCCTTATCTCAATTTCATGAGGGAGGGATGCCTTGATAAGGTTTATTACTTCCACCACTATCTGGTTTAGTTTTACAGGCTTCCTCTCCACGTTCACTTCCCGGCTGAATGTCAGGATTTGCTGGACCAGGTCTTTTCCTCTTACAGCTGCTTTATTTATCTGTTCCAGATCGAACCGCAGTGTGCTTTCCTCAGGAAGTTCTTCCAGGGCCATATCTGTGTATCCCAGGATCGGCGTCAGAATATTGTTAAAGTCATGCGCTATACCCCCTGCCAGCGTTCCGATAGTCTCAATTTTTTTGAGTTGAAAAAGCTGAGTTTCCAGTTCGCTTCTCTCCTTTTCGGATCTTACGCGAATCTCTATCTCTTTCTTCAGTTTTAAATTGGTATTTGTCAGCTGTCGTGTCCTTTCAATTACTCTTTTTTCCAGGGTGCTGTTGATTGCTTTGACTTTGTCCTGTTCCAGTTCAAGGAGTTTTCTCATATAAAAATCCCTGCGAGAGGATAGTTCCAGGGAATACCCTATGAGCATTCCGATAATATTTGAACTGATAAAGAAGAAATTGTTATTGA
>DAIUKI010000481.1:0-2527 GCA_036848255.1 Bacteroidales bacterium
ACATCGCAGGCTGGATAGGAGCATCCTCGGCCACAGGCAGTTTTTCAGGCTGGCCATAAACAGTACAGGATGAGGAAAAAACAAGATTCTGAATACCATGGACCTTCATCGCATCCAGAAGGTTGATGAGCGAAAGGAGATTATTCCTGTAATAGTCAAGCGGCTTATTTACAGATTCCCCGACAGCCTTGTAGGCTGCAAAATGAATTATTCCGTCAATATTCTCCTGTTTCTGAAAGAATTCCGCGAGTTTTTCCCTGTCACAGATATCGAATACTGCCAGATGGGGCTTCACTCCCGTTATACGGGCAATACGGTCAGTCACTTCTGCCTCGGAGTTATAAAGATTATCAATGATGACAACATCAAACCCATCTTCTATCAGCTCAACAGTTGTATGGGAACCTATATATCCTGTTCCACCGGTCACAAGTATTTTCTTTTTCATCATTTGATCCTGTTGGTATTTATGTATTATTTCCCCGCTCTTTTCAGTATAGGGTGATAATCGCCCACCAGCCCCACCGGATTGGAATTCCTGATCGTGAAGGCTGTGATCACTGACTGACGGGCATCATTGAGCCCGAAACCGTTCCCGGCAATAATTTCCTTGTAGGAAGTTGTATGAAGCTCCCCGAATCCTTCGCTGAACTCAATTTCCCCGCCATCCACAACGATGGACCTGAATGTTCTTTTTCCCGCTTCCCTGACCGATTCAGGGAGATCATTGTTATCGATGCTGAGGAACCACCTGACCCTCGCATTTTCGAGTTCAAGGTAGCCGGCAGCTTTATTGGGGCGGGATATATGTACAATATTCTTCGTGGTATCGCCAAAGATCCAGGTAAGCATATCGAAGAAATGAATGCCGATATTAGTAGCTACCCCGCCGGATTTCTGGACATCTCCTTTCCAGGAAATATAGTACCAGTTACCCCTGCTTGTGATATATGAGAGATCGATATCATAAACTTTTCCTTTGGGGCCGTTTCTTATCTTTTCCCTGAGCTCGACTATTTTGGGATGAAGGCGCAACTGAAGGATTGTATATATTTTACGACCGGTTTCATTTTCGATCTCCTGAAGGGCATCAATGTTCCATGGATTCAGCACGATCGGTTTTTCGCAAATAGCCTCAGCCTGGTGCCTTAATGCAAACCGGATATGGGAATCATGGAGGTAGTTTGGGGAACAAATGCTTACATAATCAATTTTGGTCCCCGTCCTTTTCAGCTTGTCAAAGTGCCTGTCGAATCTTTCAAACTCGACAAAGAAATCACTCTGGGGAAAAAACCCGTCAAGAAGGCCCACACAGTCGAACTTATCGAGGCTTGCCAGAAGATTATTGCCTGTGTCATTGATCGCCCTCAGATGACGGATGGCAATATAGCCTGCAACTCCTATAAGGCCAAAATTTTTTGAATCTGATTCCATTAAAATATCTTTAGAAAAATAATAACTATTGAATGACTTTTAAAACATTACCATCCTCGATCCGGTACTTTTCACCACTCTCCGGGCAGATAGCAAATCCCTTGTCATCAAATTGAAGCTTATGCCCGTATTCGCTTATCCAGCCTGTTTGCCTTGCAGGATTTCCCACAACCAGCGCATAAGGCTTCACCTCCTTTGTTACAACAGCTCCGGCACCGATAAGGGAGTACCTGCCGATCCGGTTTCCGCAGACAATCGTTGAATTGGCTCCGATGGAGGCCCCCTTTTCAACAATTGTGGATACGTAGCTCTCTTTTCTGATGATAGCGCTTCTGGGATTGATGATATTCGTAAAGACCATTGATGGTCCAAGGAACACATCATCGTCACATATCACACCGGTGTAGATCGAGACATTATTCTGCACCTTGACATTCCTTCCAAGTTTCACTCCGGGTGATATCACAACATTCTGGCCGATATTGCAGTTTTCACCGATTTCCGATCCGGTCATGATGTGACTGAAGTGCCATATTCTGGTTCCCTTTCCTATTATCGTCCCTTCATCGATAACCGCAGTTTCGTGGGCAAAATATACTTTTTCCATTAATGATGTCTTTCAAAGAAATTAAGAATTCCCTGAGTTATGATTTCGAGCTGCTCCTGTTCCATTTCAGTGTGCATGGGCAATGAGAGCACCTCGCTGCAAAGCATATTGGTAACGGGGAAATCAGATTCATCATATCCCAGATACCCGTAGGCTTCCTGCATATGAAGAGGTCCCGGGTAATATATCATAGAAGGTATTCTGTTCTCATCGAGATACTTCTTAAGATCATCCCTCAGCCCGTTTTTAACCTTGATGGTATACTGGTGAAATATGTGCGATGAATACTTTTCTCTTACCGGTGTTTCAATCAGGGTGCATCCCGAAAAGGCTTTGTCATAATAATCCGCAACAGCCCGCCGGGCACCGTTGAACTGGTCGAGGTACCTTAGCTTGACCCTCAGTATTTCTGCCTGTATAGTGTCGAGCCGAGAATTGACTCCGATATCATTGTAATGATAGCGTACTTTCATGCCATGATTTGCA
>DAIUKI010000482.1:0-2526 GCA_036848255.1 Bacteroidales bacterium
GTAATATGTATTTTTTTCACCTCGTCATAAATAAGTTTCTGAAATTCTTCAATATTTTCCTTCCTTTTGGCTGAAATGAACACTGTTTTGTGATTTTTATCGGAAGCCATCCAGGTTTTTTTCAGATCCTCAAGGGAATAATTCTCCTTTCCTACAGGAGTAAGGTCATCTTCATCTCTTTCTGAATATTTAAATGAGTCGATTTTGTTGAAAACGATTATCATTGGTTTGCCTGCCGAATTCAGGTCTTTCAGCGTCTCATTCACAACCTTTACCTGGTCCTCAAATCCCGTATGAGAAATATCAACCACATGGATCAGCAGATCAGATTCCCTTACTTCATCAAGAGTTGATTTGAAAGACTCGACAAGGTCGTGTGGCAGTTTCCTGATGAAACCCACAGTATCTGATAAAAGGAAAGGAAGATTTCCAATAACAACTTTCCTGACGGTCGTATCGAGAGTGGCAAACAGCTTGTTTTCAGCAAAAACATCCGATTTGCTCAGGAGGTTCATTATTGTAGATTTCCCGACATTTGTATAACCAACAAGCGCTACCCGTACCATTTTTCCCCTGTTCTTACGCTGTGTGGCCATCTGTTTGTCGATCTTCTTGAGTTGTTCCTTCAGAAGGGCGATCTTATCCCTGATAATCCTTCGGTCGGTTTCTATCTCAGTTTCGCCGGGTCCTCTCAGGCCTATCCCTCCCCTCTGCCTCTCGAGGTGGGTCCACATCCTGGTAAGTCTCGGCAGTAAGTATTGATATTGCGCAAGTTCTACCTGTGTTCGTGCATGTGATGTACGTGCACGACCGGCAAATATGTCGAGTATTAAATTTGTCCTGTCAAGCACCCGGCAGCCCAGAGCGTTCTCTATATTCCGAAGCTGGCCCGGGGTGAGCTCGTCATCGAAAATTGCCACGTTTATGCTGTTGGCTGTAACATAGGCGGTAATCTCTGCGATCTTGCCGGAGCCGACAAATGTTTTGGGGTCAGGAATTGGAAGCCTTTGAAGGAATCTCTCTACGGGTTCTGCACCCGCAGTTTCGGTAAGGAATGAAAGTTCATCCAGGTATTCAATGGCCTGCCGTTCATCCTGTCGCGGATAAATCAATCCAATAAGTATTGCTCTTTCGCTCTGCTGGCCTGTTTCGATCATTTTCCCAGTTGCTGGTTACTGGTATTCATTACTGGTTTAAGCAACCAGCAACAAGCAACAAGTAACGCTGCTTTACCGGTGCAAATTTAGTTAATAAATCTCTTGTTGCTCTGAATTGCTCCGTTTATCGCCTGTTTAAGGGCGTCGGAGCAGCGAAGGACCATTTCCATATCGGAGGGGAAAGGTACAGCCTTTGATTTTGTTTTCTCGATCTGTGCCTGGCTCAGCGCCTGGATGTCGCCAAGAGCTCTTGCAGAAACAAATTCAAATTCTGACTGGGCTCCAAGAGGATCCTTTTTAAGAACTTTGTTTGGATTAACCTGTATCACTTCGACATCACCGTTAATCTGGCATGCTTTCGACTGAATGGTTTCGATGAGTGCGCACTGAAGCGTTTTGTATTTTTTTGTCTTTATGTCATTGCCAAGGGAATCCCTCATTACATTTCCTTTCTTATCGAGCTGATATGAGAACCCATCCTCAACCTCCTTCTTTACAACCGTATCCTTCTGCATTGTCTGGTCGGGACTTACTATAATATTCCTGACATTGACATTTACGTAATAATCATATTGAGTATTTTGATCAAGGTTTTGTGTATGGTATTCAACCCATTCGCTATTGAGCCTGGGCAGATCAAGTGAGAGAAGGTCCTGTTCGAATTCCTGGTCGAATTTGATCATTGCCCTGTTCTGAAGTGAGATCAGCACCCTGCTCATGCCCAGGTATTTTGCATCATCTATTTTGTTGTCAATACCCTCATAATTGCCCACATATTCCCTGGCCCTTACGAACTCCCTGTAAGCCTGGCGGTAATTATCCTTTAGCTTGGTCTTCATCAGCTCATTGCCGTTTGCATAATAGAAATCGGCTGATTTCTTTTTTGCTGCAACCATTTCGGGCATGTAATCGACATAGGGATAATCGATTGTTTTCCCCCCAAGTTCAAGGGGCAGGACTGTCCTGACATAAGCCTGCCGGTCGTTCATGCTTTTATTGATCTGATAAATCTCATCCCAGTTGGCAGGCTTCTCTTCCATTTTAAGGTACCGGATCCTCTCATTATCCTGTTCATTAAGAGTTTTGTACGACTTGTCAAGAATTGAGATCTGCTTAGTGTCGCGGGAGTCTTTACGCAGTTGTTTTACTGCTTTGTCAAGAGCGGCCGCATAATTTCCCTTTTCGAGCTGCTTTTTTGATGAGCCGCATCCGGAAAGTACGAGTATCAGAATTATTGAAACAGAAACTACATTTTTCATAGATTAAACATTTCGAGGTTATTCACAAAAATTATGATGGTTAATTAAACGTAAAACTCTCTAATTTGTTTAATATTATATTTCATTAGTGTCCACTTAAAATTAAATAT
>DAIUKI010000483.1:0-2521 GCA_036848255.1 Bacteroidales bacterium
AAGAAGTTCCGCCGTTACCGCAGCCTCCTCCGCAACAGGCATATCGGATGTTCCGGCTGTTATTACGGCGATCTTTGTACCGGGAGGCTCTGTTTTCTTCACAGGTATGCTGATTATCCTTGCGACCGGATAATAAACAGCTTCCGGAATCACTTCCTTTACCGACCCGAACATATCCTTGTCAGCTCTGGTGCCTATCACATTGTTCATTTTACCCGACATCAGCCTGAATATCCCGACAACCTGGTCAGCCGTCTTGCCTGCACAGTAAACGATCTCCGGGTACCCCGTACGCATCTCCCTGTGATGGTCTATCTTTGCGTAGCCCAGGTCGGTATATGGAAAATTCTGCAGGACTTCAAGGGCTTCATCAACACTTTTCTTCCCGTCCCTTATCTCTGTCAGAAGTATTTCAATATCATTTCTGGTCATAAGCGGTTAATTTCCTGATCAGCGCTGCCTGATCTGTATCCTTCAAGATCCAAAGATACAAATCTGAATCCGATTTTTTTCAGGCTATTAATAATAAGTTCTTTGTCAGGACTTTGTACGATTTTCTCAAGATATCCCGGCAGGCATTCCAATCTTGCCAGGTCGCCATGGACCCTGACCCTTGTTCCGGGATAACCTTTATTGGATAGAAAGTATTCAGCCTGTTCGATCATTTTAAGCATTCCATCAGTTACTTCCGTGTTATACGGTATTCTTGTAAGCAGGCATGCCATGGCAGGCTTGCCGGCTATGGGAAGGTTCTCCTTTCCAAGCATTTCCCTGATATCCTGTTTGTTAAATCCCGCTTCAAGAAGAGGGCTCCTAATCCCGAGCTCGCGAAGGGCTCTTAATCCGGGTCTGAAAGCATTGGTGTCATCTGAATTGGTCCCGTCAATAACATATCTGAAACCGTTTTTCGCTGCAAAAGCAAGAAGTTCAGAGAAAAGAGTTCTTTTACAGATGTAGCACCGGTCGGAAGGATTGTTCCTGATGGACCCGGGAAAAGAGAGATCAATAATTGTGTGGTTTATCCCATGCGATCGTGCAAATTCTTCGGCTTCCCTTATTTCAATATCAGGTATGTATGGAGTTCTGATCGTAACGCCGATCATTTCAGCCATTTTTATGGAATGCGCCCTGTGAAGAAGGAATGAGCTGTCGACTCCTCCCGAAAATGCAACAACAAACGATTTAAGTTCAAGTAAAATGGCATCGAGCCTTTCAATTTTATTGTCAGTCATAATTTATTCCTTACTACGGATTAAAAGAGAAATAATGTTGTTATAGACCTCTTTCACAGGTATATTTCTTTCTGTCGCTATCATTCGGCATTCCTCGTATTCAGGTTTTACTGAAACCTCTTTACCTTTAAGGAAGGAGCGTTTTATTGTTACCTCACCGTAAGGAGTTCCGAGTTTGAAGAATTCTCTTGCAAGGGTGTCTTTTTTGAATTCGAATGTCCTGATACCTACAGTTGTTGATTCCGTGAAAATAATTTCCCTGATTATATCCTCCAGCCCATGTTCACAGATCACATTTAAAACAACACCGGGTCGCCCTTTCTTCATAATAATCTGCGAGCAATAAACATCTGAGGCCCCTGCCCTGAAGAGCCTGTCGGATATATGATCATAAAACTCGGGGTTCATATCGTCGATATTTGATTCTATAAGGAGAGCTTTATGTCCGGGTTCATCTGTCCCGGTTGTTTCTCCAAGATGCACTCTCAGCAGATTGGGTATTGCAGGATGATCCTTGTGTCCGACACCATAGCCTGTTTTGAGGATTTTAACCTGTGATCTGCCGCCGAAATCCGTCCCCAGTGCTGCAAGTATTGCTGCTCCGGTAGGAGTTGTAGCTTCAAAATCCACACCTCCGGTCCTGACAGGTATCCCTTTGATTATCTCAGCCGTTGCAGGAGCCGGAACAGGAAGCTTGCCATGATCACAGTTTACAAATCCGCCGCCAAGCTCAACATCCGAGATATAGACGGCTCCTACGTTCAGGGCATTGAAACAGATTGCCGCACCTGCAATGTCAATGATTGAATCGATAGCGCCCACTTCGTGAAAATGAACTTCATCAACGCCGATCCCGTGCACAGCGGCCTCAGCGGTTGCAATTTTCATAAAAATATTCATGCTCAGCTTTTTAACTGAATCAGGTAGTGAGGATCCCAAAATAATTTTTTCAATATCCGAAAGGTGCCTGTGAACATGTTCATGAATTGTCTGCCTGACTGTGACTTTTGTTCCGGTGATCCCGTGTCTCTGGGCCTTTTCAGTAACGAGCTCCCATCCCGGGAGATTAAGTTTCCCAAGCTCGTTGTTAAGAAAAGTAACTTCAATACCGAGATCTATCATCGCACCAAGATTCATATCACCACTGATCCCGGAAAAACAATCGTAGCACAAAACTTTCATAAGATGATATTTTTTTGTTAACAAATTAAAACGATTAAAGTTGGAATGAATGGAACAGTTTTTAACCATTATTCCGCTGCTAATATACAATTTACTATCGTTGAGGA
>DAIUKI010000484.1:0-2520 GCA_036848255.1 Bacteroidales bacterium
GATACAGATATTTATTGGTTATTATATTACTACAACTACTTTTCCGGTAGCTGCGTTATTTTCCATTAATACATGTGCATTGCCAATCTCATTTAAAGAAAATACTTTTGAGATAAGCGGGTGTAGTTTGTGTTTGTTAAGATGTTCGAAAATATCACTTATTATTTGTTGTACAGGATAATTACTGAAAAAACCTGTCAGGTAAACACCGGAAGGTATGTCTTTTATAGGGTCGAAATTATTTAATACTCCTTGTTTTCCCAATACTCCTGTGGAACATATTATCCCGTGGTGTCTGACAAGTCTGGCTGATTCCCTTAGTGTTGCAGGACCTATCAATTCAAGTACCTTATTTACTCCTTTTGGATACATATTGAAAAGCTGGTCACTCAGTGTTCCATCATCAATAAGTACTTTATCAGCACCTTGTATGGTTAGAAAGTCAAGTTTATTTTCATCTCTTGTTGAAGCCACTACATTTGCACCAACACTTTTGGCCAGCTGTATTGATGCTAGTCCCATGGCACTAGTACCCCCTCGGATAAAAAGTGTTTCTTCAGGAGTAAGCTGCAGACTGTCAAAAAGAGATCCCCAGGCAGTAAAATAGGTCTCAGGAATGGCTGCCAGCTCTTCCCATCCGAGAACCGTAACAACTTTAAATACATTTTTGAATGGTACAAGCGTGTACTCCGCATAACTTCCATCGAAACTGCGACCCATTCCACCCATTAAAGCTACAACCCGCTGGCCCTTCAAGAAATTACTGTCGGAAGGATCTGCTATTTCCCCGGCACATTCTATCCCCGGGATACGTGGTAATTTTATATAAGGTGCATCAGCTTCATAAGCCCGCATCATTAGTTCAGAACGATTCAATCCAAAGGCTTTTACTTTTATCAGGACCCACCCCGGTTTTACTTCAGGGACCGGAACTTCACTTATTTTAAGTTCTTCAGGTGAACAGGATTTATATAGTACGATTGCTTTCATCGCTATTTTATTTTCAAACTGCAATCTTTTTCCAGCATTGGGGATCTGCTCCGTAGAAATCGCCAGTATAGCCGTATGTTACAGCCGGGCAGCCACGGCAGAATCTCTTTAGTTCGCATGATGAACATTTTTCGAACTTTGAATAATCCCTGTAAGAATCCATTTTTTCGCCAAGGAAGATATCATAAAGATTTTCTGTGAATACATTCCCGATATTGCTTTCAAAACGTCTGCAGGCATAAACATCCCCTTTCGGAAGAATAGTGAGATGACAATTGGCACAGTTGCAACCCTCATAGATAACATCTTCATTAAGGTATTCAGGAACCTTGAAAAGGCCCTTTTCATGTAAAAAAAGAGTCCACAAATGATCCTTGAGATTGAAGCTTGTTCCGCTTTCTTTGTACAGTTCAAATTTTTGCCAGCATACTTCAAGCAACTCCCGGTATTTTTCGGGTGTCAGGTGTGTACTTTTTTCAAAACTAGTCGGTGCATACCTTGCAAATGCAAAAACATTGACTTTATTTTCAACAACGATATCGATAATTCCGGGCATTTCATCTGCATTTACGCCTGAAACAGTTGTCATTATTGCACTCCTGATCCTTGCATTATGCAGGCATTTTAATTTTTCAATTGTTGTATCAAAGGAACCCTTTTTTCTCATTGCATCATGGGTTTCCCTTAATCCGTCAATCGAAAGCTGATACCTCTCGCAACCATGATCTTTCAACTTTTTACATACTTCATCATTAAGGTGGAAAGGATTTCCAAGAATAGTGAAAGCAATCTTGTGGGACTTGAAGAGTTCCATCAGATCCCAGAAATGACTGTGTAATATCGGATCGCCACCTGTAATATAGAAATATGGAATACGATTCGCCTTTTTGCACATATCCAGGCAATTATCAAATACAGATTCTATTTCAGTCCAGGACATCTCTTTCAGTATTGTATGATTGTTTTCTGAAAAGATATAGCAATGCTGGCAGCGCTGATCGCAGCTATCTGTTATATGCCATTGAAAAGCAAAGTATTCCATAGTTTTATGATTAGTTAAGAAGGTTCCCGGTCAGATTTAATGACCAGGAACCTTAAAAATCTTACTTTCCGTCGGCTCCGCATGAGGAACCGCAGGAAGAGGTTTTAGGCTTGCTGTCGCCTTCCCCTGCTCCACAGGCTGAAGGTTTCGGACTACTTTCACCAGCACCGCATGAAGAAGGTTTTGGTTCGTTGACTCCGGCTCCGCAAGAGGAAGGAGTAGGTTTGTCTTCGCCATCCTTAGAACCACATGATGAACTACAGGAGGAAGACGTCATGTTAACTGATCCTGAAGCCATGTAGCTTTGTGCAGAGGTACGTGAATTATACCCACCATCTCCTGACCATCCGTTTAACTTGTTCAAATCGCTCATTTTTTTAATTTATTAGGTTACTACGTGCAATATTATGATTGAAAGACATAATCTGCAAAGAGGTATCTTACGAACCTATAGTGTTAGAAATATTGATTATCAGTAATATGTGTTT
>DAIUKI010000485.1:0-2508 GCA_036848255.1 Bacteroidales bacterium
ACTTTTGCCAATATCCGCAATCCGAATTCCGCAATCCGCAATCAAGTAAGTATAAAGACTTAAAAAAGTACTAAAAATACCAACTGACATATATTTTTCCTTACTTGGATGAAGGTTTCAAAAAATCTAAATCTGTAATGAAGAAGTCAGAAGACCGCACAGGCTATTTGTTTTCCAAAAGATACTCCAATTATGTATTTATGCTGCTGTTTCTGCTTTATATGTTCGACTACATCGACAGGATGGTGGTTACATCAATGTTTTCATACATTGAGAGGGATTGGGGAATAACACATACACAAAGTGGTCTGCTGGTCTCGGCTGTTTACTGGGCAATTGTGCTCCTGACTTTTCCTGTTTCCATTCTTGTTGACAGGTGGAGCCGGACCAAGACAATCGGAGTTATGGCAATAATGTGGAGTCTTGCAACAGCTCTGTGCGCCCTCACTGGCAATTTTGTACAGTTGTTCATGGCACGTATGCTTATCGGAGTTGGTGAAGCCGGGTATGCACCGGGTGGCAGTGCGATGATTTCCGGATTATATCCTGCTGAGAAAAGGGCCAGGATGATAGGTCTGTGGAATGCCTCTATTCCACTGGGTTCTGCAATAGGAGTTCTGCTTGGAGGGGTTATTGCCGCAAAGCTCGGGTGGAAGCATGCTTTCGGTATTGTAGCAATTCCGGGACTTATAGTTGCGATTCTTTTCCTTTTTGTGAAAGATTACAAGACTGTTGATCTCTCATTCTTTGATAATAACAGCAAGAGGGTCAAAATGGAAAAGAAAGACTTCATAAAGGAGTTCCTGTCAAAACCATCTATTCTTTTTACATACCTTGGAATAGCTGCAGTCGTATTTGTAACAACTTCAATGCTGACATGGCTGCCAACATACTTTGAGAAAATGAGGTTATTACCACCTGAAAAAGCCGGACAAATGGCCAGCTCGGTAATGGTTCTTGCCCTTATTGGTGCCCCGCTGGGAGGCTATCTGACCGACTTATGGATGAAATCGAAGGCAAATGCAAGGCTGCTTTTTCCGGCTACCTCAACGCTTTTATCGGCAATTGTGCTTTTTATAGCCCTTACTATGTTTGAAGGAACTGTTCAGTATATCCTGTTTCTGGTTTTCGGGGTTCTTGTACTGGCATTTATCTCCGGAGCGGCATCTGTCACACAGGACGTGATTCATCCCGGGTTAAGGGCAACGTCCTATGCTATAGCTGTTGTGGTTCAGAATTTGTTGGGGGCGTCAACGGCGCCAATAGTTATGGGAAAAATTTACGATCTTACAAATATTCAAACCGCGTTGTCTGTTCTGCCTTTTGTATTGCTGGCAGGGGCATTTCTTTTCTGGATTGGCTCAAGATATTACATAAAAGATCTTGGAAAGGTGGCACATATTCAGCTTGAAGCGGAATAGCTACTTCTTACGGGAGGTTGTATATTGAACAAATTGCCTTAGTGATTCTTTAACTTCGGAATCATTGTAAGTATCGAGGATTGCCAGGGCTTTGTCCCTGTACTGGTTCATTTTAAGCTCGGCATAATCGAGGCCCCCGTTATCTGTTACAAAAGTTATCACTTCATTGATTTGTGATCGCGACTTTTTCTTGCCTTTTACAATGCTGAGAATATGCTTCTTCTTTGAGTTTGCCGATTGTTCTAGTGCATAGATCAGGGGAAGAGTAATCTTTTTTTCTTTAATATCGTTTCCTACAGCCTTACCGGTAAGTCCGGTACCTTCATAATCGAGGATATCATCTCTGATCTGGAAGGCAACACCAATGTTTTCGCCAAAATCCTTCATAAGCTGAATAACCTCGGCATCGCCGGTGACCGATCGTGCACCGCAGGCAGTGCATGCTGAAAGCAGCGCGGCTGTCTTGCTTATTATTATTTTGTAATAATCCTCTTCCTTTATATTTAATTTTCTTGCTTTCTGAAGCTGAAGCAATTCACCTTCCGACATTGACTTAACCGCTTCGGATATGATTTCGAGCATGTCGTAGCGTGATTTTTCAACACAAATATGCATGCCTGTTGAGAGCAGATAATCGCCAAGCAGGACGGCAATCTTGGAATTCCAAAGAGCATTTATTGAAAGAGAACCTCGTCTTTCGCTTGCATCATCTACAACATCGTCGTGTACTAGTGATGCAGTATGCAGAAGTTCGATACATGTTGCTGCTATATATGTCGATTCTGCAATAACGCCATTCAGTCTTGCAGTCAGAAATACCAGCAATGGCCTCATCTGTTTTCCTTTGCGGCGAAGAATATAGTTCAGAATTATATTCAAAAGGGGTATATCACTATGCATCGTCCGTCCGAAGTAGGCTTCAAATTCAGCCATCTCGGCCTCAACTGGTTTTTTGATTCCTGATAAAACAGACATAAAAAAATATTTCGGTCAAATATAATAAAATCAGCACTCAAGAATAGCATTTCATTAATTGTTCTTTGGAAGCTGTTAAAAAACAGCGTGCAGCCCGGCTTTCATCATATCA
>DAIUKI010000486.1:0-2492 GCA_036848255.1 Bacteroidales bacterium
CGAATGCGGATGGGTACCAAAATGCATACAGTGCGCCGTGAGCCTCACATACCATAAGGGCATTGGCAGAATGGTTTGTCATTATTGTGGATTTTCGGCATCCATCCCTGCTCATTGCGGCAATTGCCAGTCACCCGGACTGGCTACAAGAGGCTTCGGGACTGAAAAAATTGAGGATGAGATAAAGATCGTATTTCCTTCGGCAAGAGTCGCAAGAATGGATCAGGATACTACAAAGGGAAAGAATTCATTTGACAATATAATAAGGGCCCTTGAAGAGAGGCGGACCGATATCCTGATAGGCACACAGATGATCTCAAAGGGTCTTGATATAGAGAATCTTATGGTTGTCGGAATATTGAATGCCGATAACCTTCTGAATTATCCCGATTTCAGGGCTCACGAAAGAAGCTTCCAGCTGATGGAACAGGTAAGCGGAAGGGCGGGAAGAAGACAAAAACCCGGTAAGGTCATTATTCAGACATCAGATCCTGACAACAGGATAATACGACTTGTAGTGAATCATGACTACAGGAACATGTTCAGGATCCAGATGGAAGAAAGAAAAGCATTCAATTATCCTCCTTTCTGCAGGATGATTAAAATAAGCATCAGGCACAAGCAGAGAGACCTCTTAAACGGTTTTTCCGATTTACTTGGCCGGGAACTTAAAAAAGAGTTCGGAAAAAGAGTACTCGGTCCTGAGTTCCCTCTGGTTTCGCAGGTTCAGCTTTGGTATATTAAAACGATTCTGATTAAGCTTGAACGGGAAAAATCAATTAGCAGGGCAAAACTGTATATCACAGGTGCAATAGAAAGGCTCGAAAAGGAAAAGGGAGCTTCCGCCCTTAAAATTTCGGTCGATGTGGATCCGTATTGACAGCCCCGGAGGCGTATAGTCTCATCAGCTCCTTCACATTTTTCTCCACACTCCATTTATCTACTATAGTCTGACGTATTTTTCCCTTGTCAATATTTATTTTTCCCGACATGACGTCAGCGAGGATCCTGCGCAGGGATTCATTATCGTTCCGGGGGAACAGGAATCCATTCTCTCCATGCCGGATAACCTCGGAGTGGATCCCGACCGATTCTGTTGCTATCGTTATAAGTCCGCAAGCCATTGCTTCGAGGCAAACAAGTGAAAATCCTTCAGATACTGATGCGATAACAACTGCATTACTTGCCCTGTAATAACTGATTATATCATCGCTCTCAGGCAGGAAGTGCACCTGTGAAGAGATCCCCTTCTCCGAAGCAAGGGATATAATTTTATCTGAATATTCATTTTCGTCAATCTTTCCAATAAGCGCCAATCCCCATCCGGGATTGTTACCGAGCAAACCTGTCAATGCTTTCAAAACCACAAGCTGTCCTTTGGCAGCACGGATCCGCCCGATAACGCTTATAATTTTTTCCTGCCCGATACCGGCTATACCCGTTTTTTCATGAATGTTGAAGATTTCAGTATCGATGCCATGTGGAATTAATGTATTCCGGCAATTCAGGTCCTTTGACATGGAGGTGCTTAGACTCACCACATTATCGGCTTTTCTCATCAGCCAGACTGTAAATCCGGAAGGTCTGCTCTCTGCGTGACGGGTAAATATTAGCTTGAATTTCCCTCCAAGCGTTCTCATAAGCAATGCAAAAATAATTTCATTGTTGCGATGAGCATGGATTACCGGTTTGCCAGGGGAATAAATAAGCTTAAGCAGCTGTAACAGACTTATTTTCTGAGCGTCAATTCCATATCCGAAAACCCTTGCTTCAGTGTATCTGTTAAGAACTGGCATAATATTTTCCACGCTCCTGGTGACACCTGTCTTGTGGGAATGAAAATGGATATGAACGACCATCTGCTTAAATTGTAAAGCAAATATATTAATTTAGTCCGCCTTTGTTATCAGAATCAGATAGAGTGGAACGGTTTAATTGTAATTCAAAAAGAATGATTTATGTCGCCAGATGAGAAGATCGTGACCGGAAATTACCTCGGAAGAACCCTGAAAATCCCATATTTCGCTGCCGCCACAACGGGCAGCTTCAGGGGAAATATTAAAAACGGCCAGGCAATTGTGCGTGAAACCGAGAAGATAAAGATCTTCCTTGAGCTTAGCCGGAAGATCAAGGATCCTGTGATGTTTGACATCGGGGCCTGCTTCGGGACCTACAGCTTTATAACGCTTTTTAATCCCGGACTGAAGGTTCAGGCATTTGAACCTTATCCAAAAATGATTGAATACATGAAGGATATAATCCGGCTCAATGATATCCCGAATATCACTGTAAATGAATTCGGACTTTCCGATAAGGAAAGGAAATGCGATATGGAATTCGGGTCGGTCTTCCACCGCTCTGAACTTAGCCTTAATGTAGGAACCACAAATATCCGCCCTGATGCCGACGGTAACTATATCTTCAAGTCTCTTGACTCATTGAATATCCAAAAGATGGATCTTGTGAAAATAGATGTGGAAGGACACGAAATG
>DAIUKI010000487.1:0-2455 GCA_036848255.1 Bacteroidales bacterium
TATACTATTTTATCGTCAAATTCAACTTCCGGAGAGTAAAGCATAATGATGAGCTGTGGTTTTATCTTGGAACGACACTCTTTTTCGGAACGGTTGCAACATGTATACTTCTTGCAAATACAACCAAATCGCTTGAACCGGCATTCAGGGAGGGATTTTTCCAGGTAATCTCAATTATAACCACAACCGGATATGTATCTACCGATTACCTATACTGGCCACCGGCCGGATTAATAATTATCTTCCTGATGATGTTTGCCGGTGCCTGTACCGGTTCGACTACGGGAAGCATCAAAATGGTCAGACATCTGATTGTTGTAAAAAATATAAGAAATGGTCTTGCAAAACTGGTTCATCCGAACATGATCACCCAAATGAAACTTAACAACAAGCCGTTATCGGACAAAACAAATATTTCAACATTATCCTTTGTCATTCTTTATCTGTTCATTTTCCTGGTTGCAACAGTCGTTATTGTCATAATCGGGACCGATCCCGTAACTGCCGCAAGTGCAGTGGCGACTTCGCTTGGCAACGCCGGTCCTGGTCTGGGATCGATAGGTCCGATGTCGAATTATTCAGTTTTTCCGGATATCAGCAAACTTGTTTTCGTCATTTTAATGATAATAGGAAGACTCGAGATATATACGATCTTCATTATTTTCACCAGGTCATTCTGGAGGGTGTAACCTTCCCTTCAGACAGCCTCCTGGACACCCGGCCCGGGATGAGAAAGAAGAATTACCCGGGTTTCTTTTTCCCGGATCTTAGAAATTCTCTCACTTTGTCAAGTTCTTCGGGGGTTCCGACGTTGAACCAGTAACCACCATCATGACGTAAAGTATAAATATTATGTAAAGAGGCCAGTTCAAGATAAAGAGTTACAACAGTGTAAATACCCTCTTTCATATATCTGAAGATCTCCGGTTCTATGATCTGGAGCGACGAAAAACCAACTCTGGTCAGATCCTCCCCGACATTACCGGCCAGAATTTTATCTCCGGTTGCAATGTTACACCACCCTTTAAGCATCCCCTCTGAATTTACAAGAAGGAACCTGCTTCCCGTCCGGTCTCTTACGGCAAGGGTAGCCAGACCTTTTTTCTTCAGATGATAACTGTACAGGGATGAGAGATTGAGGTCAGTTATTATATCTGCGTTGTAAATCAGGAAAGGAGTAGTGTCAAAGAAATTCCTTGCCTTGTATAATCCTCCACCGTTTTCAAGCAGCAGTTCCCGTTCATCCGAGACAGAAATCCTGAATCCAAGCCTTCTCAGTCTCACCACCTCCTCTTCAACCATTCCGGCCATATAGTGGACATTCACGATAATATCTTCAAATCCGTAACGGGTACAGGTTTCAACAGCCATCTGAAGAAGCGTTTTACCATTTATGTCAACAAGAACCTTGGGAATCGATTCGGTAATTTTGCCCAGTCTGGTCCCTTTGCCAGCAGACATTATCATCGCTTTCATGGTCCGGGTACTAAAGGTGGGTGCTTTGTGACAGTTTCACAAATATCTGTGTATCAGGTATGGATCGTATCGTAGTATATAACTCAGGAAGACTGATGTGGTTTTCAGCCTGGTTGATTATCCGATTAAGCAGTTTTACTCCCGGTACAATAGAATCGGTAAAAGTTGGTTTCTGTTCATACAATCCCCTGAACCCGAATGCACCCAGAGCCTGCATCACTCTGATCATGCTGAACCCGGAATAGTATCCCCTGAATTTCAGACGATCTTCTTTTGTGATATCGCAGAAATTAGCAATGTAGTAGCTCAGGAGTGATTCCCGGTCAGTGTCATTCATTGGGATTTTCGCGTCATAAAGCATCGAAGCTACATCATACTGGGGCGCACCTTTTCTACCCCCCTGGTAATCGATGAACCACGGCTCATTTCCCACCACCATAACGTTTGCGGTCTGAAAATCCCTGTAAAGGAAATAGTCCTGCCCTGTTTCAAGAAGGTAATCAGCCAGAACATCGAAATCATGCTCAAGCCGCCGTTCATTGAATGGCGCTGCAAGAAGCTTGAGAAGCATATACTTGAAATAATTCATATCCCACATCATTGACTGCCTGTCGAAACTCCGGTGTGGATAGCAAAGATCGAGGTCGAGGCCGTCGATTCCACTGATCTGGAACATAATAAGCTTATCCAGAATCTTTCTGTACAGCTCCATGGTATCCTCATCAAAAGGAGCGATATCGGTCTTTTTATGGAGCCATGTGTAAAGGTTATCATCCCCGAGATCCTGAAGATAATAGACAGATTTTTCCGGAAGATAACCGAATATTTCGGGCACAGGCAGGGATTTGCTTCTGAAATGGTCAGTAAAACCAATAAAAGCTTCATTTTCTTCGAGGTTGGCATTGAAGGCACCTATGATAGTTTTATTATCAATATGGATCCTGTAGTACCTCCTGTCGGAGCCGGACCGGGGCAATGG
>DAIUKI010000488.1:0-2447 GCA_036848255.1 Bacteroidales bacterium
GGGACCTCTCGCCACGAAAGTGGCGGTATGTGAATAACCTCCGGTGAAACCGGAGGTAAGTGACTCTCTCCTGATACTCAGCCCTGAAAGGGCGTGATATTGTTGGGGAGAAAGGGACTTTGTAAATTTACTTAATTACCTTTGGCCCCGATTGCCAAAACCGTGATGAAATTGAATTTTTGCAGCCTCAGCAGCGGAAGCAGCGGAAATTGCTATTACCTGGGTAACGAGTTTCATGGAATTCTGATCGATGCCGGAATTTCAGCAACATCCATCCGCAGGTTTCTGAAGCATATTGATATTTCCATGCAGACCATCATGGGCGTCCTGATTACTCATAATCATATCGATCATATCAAAGGGCTTGAGGTGCTTACAAGGAAAACCGGCATTCCTGCATTCACTACCCAAACAGTCTGGAAAAGCATCCCTGGTCCGCAAAAGAGAATATCATCCGACTGCATCCGCGAAATTCCCCTTAAGGAAAAATTCCATCTCGCAGGTTTTGACATCGAAGCATTTCCGGTTTGTCACGATGCACCCGAAACCGTAGGATACCACATTTGTTACGGGGATAAAAAGATCACAATTGCCACCGATCTTGGACATATCTGCCAGACTGCGGCCCCTTATATCAGAGCGGCAAACCTGCTTGTGATAGAATCAAATTACGATGAGGAGATGCTTGTCAATGGACAATATCCATATTATTTAAAGGCCAGGATAAAGTCGGATCATGGCCATCTGGGGAATAATCAGGCCTCGGCTTTCCTTGCAGACAATATTGGCGACAATCTCAAACATATCTGCCTTGCCCATCTGAGCAAGAACAACAATACCCCCGAATTGGTGCTTCGTACCCTTCAGAGGACCTTATCGGAAAGGGGCATCAACCTGAACGGTCACCCGCAGATCTCTGTTCTGAACCGGAATACGCCAACCGATATGATCAGGTTGATTTAACAGAAAAAGCTCCGGTTCACGCTCCAAGATCCCATCTCCTGAAATAGAGAGCCTGTCGTACAACCGGCAGAGTTTTTAATTCTATCTCTTCCATCTGAGCCTCGCTCAGTGGAGTGAATTCCGAAGCTATCTTTACGTTTTCCTCAATCTGGGCGACACTGTCAACACCGATTATGGTGGTGCTTACCGGGAGGCTCATGTTATATGAAAGTGCCTCCCTGATTGTTATGGTTCCGGACTTGGGAGTCCGGAGGCGGGCATCGGTTTGTTCTTCCGGAGGCGGCGGCGTCCAGGTGGAAAGAATGCGGCTGCGGGTAGTGACCTTCATCCCGACAATGGCTATCCCCTTTTTCTGGGCTTCCGGAAGCAGATAGTTCTTAAAGCTCAGATAATGAACATCAGCGGCATTTACTGCCAGAAGTATTGAATCGAAAGGATAACGCCTGATAGCTTCGTCGAGCACAAGCGGTTCGAAATGTCCCGTAATTCCCAAATACCTTACCACTCCTTCCGATTTAGCTTTTTCAAGGGCTTTTATTGCCCCATTGGCCCCAAAGATCTGGTCCACCTGGTCCTGGCGCTGAACATTGTGCAGCTGCCATAAATCAAGGTGATCGGTCTGCAGGTTTTTGAGGCTCTCTTCCAGCAGACGCATTGATCCGTCGTATGTCCGGTCGTGGGTTTTTGTAGAAAGCCAGACCTCCCCCCTGCGGGTTTTCATCACCCGGCCGATATTAAGCTGGCTCACTCCCTGTCCATATGAAGCGGCAGTATCGATATAATTAATTCCAAGGTCAATGGCCCGGTTTATGATCTTTTCCGATTCATCTTCCCTCCCTTTAATCTCGAGAGTAGCCTGTCCGCCGAGACTCAAAATACCTACCTTATATCCGGTTTTCCCAAACGACCTGGTAGGCATTGCATTATAGGTTACCGGATTGAATGGGTCCTCATTGTTTTTCTTTAAGGGAACAAGTCTATCGTTCCCTTCCGGAGCAAATGGCTTTCCGACTGTTACCATGGCAGCTGCAGCTGCTCCGTTTCCTAAAAAAGTTCTGCGGTTGATTTTTTTCATGGATATCTTTTATTAGTGGTTTTCAGAGAGTTCTCAGTTATTGAATTACGATAATTATCTTACCTGAAACATCAATTATTTTACCTGAAACAATATCTCCTTACAGTTCCAGTGGACTGGTATGTCTGATAAAGGTTTTATTATCCAGATCCCTGAAGGCCTCCTCCAGCTCTTCCGCGGTATTCATAACAATCGGCCCTCCCCAGGCAACCGGTTCCTTAAGAGGTCTGGCGGCAATCAGGAAAAATCTTGCTCCTTCATTTCCGGCTTTAACAACAGTTTCATCAAACCCTGCACTGTTTTCGGATGAAGCGGTCATCAGCATGGCACAGGATTTTTCTTCAAATTTCACCAGTTCATCGTCGGCAGCCAGAGTGCCGTCGATGAGGAAGAGAAACATTGTCTGATC
>DAIUKI010000489.1:0-2434 GCA_036848255.1 Bacteroidales bacterium
ATGCGCCGACCGAATATCCTTCGAATCCTTCCTACCAGTTTGTGGAGGTAATTGCTTCAATGGGGTATGTGGTTGTTATTCCGGATTACCCCGGATTCGGTGAGTCGGCAGATATCACTCATCCTTACCTGATAAAGGAACCAACGGTGAGATCAATCGTCGACATGCTTTTTGCTGTCAGGGAAATGGATAGTGAAGAGCTTCCCGGGCTGACAATAAGTGATGACGTTTACCTGGCAGGATATTCACAGGGAGGTTGGGCTACGCTGGCTGTTCATGAAGCTCTTGAGAAAGATTATTCAGGTGATTTCAACCTTAAGGGAAGTGTATGCGGGGCAGGGCCGTACGATATGAACATTCTTTTCGGTTCAATGACAGGCTTAACCTCCTATCCGATGCCAGTCTATATTGGATACATTGTCAATTCCTATTCCGAATATGATCAGTTTACAAATCCTGTTTCAGATATTCTGAAAGAGCCTTTTGCTTCAAGACTGGGCAATTTGTACAACGGTTTATTAACCTTCGGCCAGATAAACGAACAACTTACCACTTCAATACCTGACCTTTTCACGAGTGAGTTTTTGTCAGGCTATACGACAGACGCGAAGTATGCTTCTGTAAGGGCATCCCTGACCGCTAACAGCATAACCGGCTGGGACACATCAGTCCCGCTATACCTGATCCATGGCGGCGGAGATACATCTGTTGATCCCATAAGCACGGAAAGCATTTACAATTCAATGATCGGGGCCGGAACTTCGACCCAGATGTGCACGAAGGAGATTATTCCCGGTCTTGACCACGGGGATGCCATCGTTCCCGCAATGATAAAAGGATTGAAATTTTTCATGAATCTTAGCCGGTAACAATACTAACAAATATTACAGGTGGGCCGAAAGAAAGAGATGCCTTTGCTTGAAAAGGTAATGATAACGGATATCGGGGCCGAAGGAAATGCAATTGCCAGGATTGACAATCAGGTCGTTTTCGTCCCGATGCTGATCCCGGGAGATGTGGTGGATATCAGAGTCAGGAAGAAGAGGCGGAAGTACCTCGAAGGCAGTGTGGTTCGCTTCCATGAATACTCTCCCGACAGGATAAGTCCGAGGTGCGCTCATTTCGGTGTATGCGGCGGCTGCAAATGGCAGCATCTTCCTTACGACAAACAGCTATTCTGGAAAGAGAAACAGGTGAAGGATAACCTGACAAGGATCGGGAAACTGGATATTCCCGAAATGGATCCGGTAATCGGTTCATCTGAGATTTTCCTGTACCGAAACAAGCTTGAATACACTTTTTCCGACAAACGGTGGCTCACAAGGGAAGAAATGATTTCAGATAATGACAACCTGAACGAGGATGCGCTTGGATTCCATATCCCCGGTCTTTTTGACAAGGTTCTGGATATCACGGAGTGCCATCTTCAGCCCGAGCCCTCAAACGCCATCCGTGATGCGGTAAGGAGATATGCTCACAGGAAATCACTTGCATTTTTTAATCTACGCCAGCAGACCGGATTCCTGAGGAATCTGATAATCAGGAACACAACCTCGGGGAAAGTGATGGTAATCGTTGTATTTTACCTTGATGAAAAAGAGAGGATCAAAGGTTTGATGGATTTTCTGGCAGCTGAATTCCCGCAGATAAGCTCACTTTTTTATATAATTAACACCAAACAGAATGATTCTTGGGCGGACCAAGTTCCACTGCTTTATAAAGGAGATGACCATTTGCTTGAAGAGATGGGTGGACTAAGGTTCAGGATCGGTCCGAAATCATTTTACCAGACTAATACAAAACAGGCCCTCAGACTTTACACGATCGCAAAGGAATTTGCCGGACTAACAGGGACAGAGGTAGTCTATGATCTCTATACCGGAACAGGAACGATAGCAAATTTCGTTGCTGATTCTGCCAGGAAGGTAATCGGTATTGAATATATTGATGATGCAGTTAAGGATGCAATTATCAATTCAGGGATCAATGGCATAAAGAACACTCAGTTTTTTTCCGGGGACATCAGATCACTGCTCAGCCAGAAGTTTATCCTTGAAAATGGCAGGCCTGATGTTATAATCACCGATCCTCCAAGAGCCGGGATGCATGAGGATGTTGTAATGCAGATCATTTCCGCATCGCCGGGCAGGATAGTTTATATCTCCTGCAATCCGGCAACTCAGGCTCGGGATATCAGCCTTATGTCAGGTCATTACACTATAACCAGGGTTCAGCCTGTTGATATGTTCCCCCATACTCATCATATTGAGAATATAATCCTTCTTGAGAAGAAGGCTACCTGAGAGGTTTTTTCAAAATATGCACCTATCCGAGGGGATTGAAATAAGTCACCCCGGATTTTGCAGTTTAGTCATGTTTTTCTATTTTTGTCGCGCGAAAGAGGAAGGAGAGATGGGTGAGTGGCTTAAACCAG
>DAIUKI010000490.1:0-2413 GCA_036848255.1 Bacteroidales bacterium
TGCATTGAACGGGCTCAGGGAGGGCCAGAGTCTACGGATTCCTGAAAGAATCGTTGCGGCACCTCTTCCAACGGAATATCCTCCCGTGTCCCAGACAAAGCATGACGAAAACAAGTTCATTTATCACAAGCTTCAGCCGGGAGAGACAATCTATTATCTGTCACGAAAATACAGTGTCTCTGAAAATGATGTTATTCAAAGCAACCCGGGAATTGATATAAATAAACTCCCCCTTGGCTCGGAGATAGCCATCCCCAGGACACAATTCATGAATGAGAAGGAGACATTTACTAACCAGCAGGTAAAAGGTTATTACCATAAAGTACTAAAAGGTGAGACCATGTCTTCCATCGCACGGTTGTACGGGATGCCGGTCAGGGAGCTGAGAAGGGAAAACAGGGACATGCGGTTTCCTCAGGTTGGTGATTATATGAGGATCCCCGGAATGGAAGCGGTTAAAGAAGAAGAAGTCGCCGCCGCGGTTGACACGATTCAACTGATCCCGGATGAGCAGGTCGTTTATTATGACAAGCCTCTGGAGTACACCCCCGTCAGGAACCTCAGCGGTACTTTTGACATTGCCGTTCTGCTCCCTTTCTACCTCCCGGAAAATTCCAGGAGATATGAAATAGATTCTTCAAAATCGGTAAAGGGTAAAAAGATATATCAGGAAATGAACCGGTCAGACGACTGGATTTATCCGCGAAGTCTCGGATTTGTTGAAATGTATGAGGGTATTCTGCTTGCAGCTGACACACTGAGATCCCTTGGTCTTGATATAAACATTCATGTTTTTGATATAAAAAGCGATACCCTTGAAGCTATAAGACTCATCAGGTCGGGCAAGCTCGACAATATGGAGCTTGTCATCGGACCTGTGCATTCGGGAAATCTGGCTATTGTTGCTTCGTATGCCGGAAATCGGGGAATACCTGTAGTATCTCCGGTTCAGTTAAGCAATAATAGTGTCCTTGAGAATAACCCTTTCCTTTTTATGGCAAGCTCCACGCTTGAAGTCGCTCAGGATGCAATTGCAAGGAAAATAAGCGATTACTACAATAATAACATTGTTCTGATTCATTCCAGCACTGATGAAGGAGATTTAAGCAGGTTCCGCAATATGATCCTCAATGAGCTAAGCTATAAAATTCCGTTTGAGGAAATCAGGCTGAGGGATATGATTTTTTACAGCAGGTCGGTGTTTGGGAATGACTCTATAAACCGCCTTGCTCACGCACTCTCTGACCGTAATGAAAATGTTATTGTAATTGCATCTGAAGATGGCCCGGTAATGAGCGAATCAATTACGGATTTTCATTCGCTTTCAAGGAAGTTCAGCATGAAGGTCTTTGGATATCCTGGAATGAGATATCTGGACAATCTGGATCATAAAGTATGCTTCGATCTTGGACTGATGATCTATTCTCCTTACTGGATAGACTATTCAAGGCAGGATGTTGTTCAGTTCAACTCGGATTTCAGGGCCAAGTTCCTGACTCAGCCTTCTGAAATGAGCTATGCATGGCAGGGATATGACATTGTATACTATTTTTTGTCAGGACTGGCGATACACGGCAAGGATTTTATTTCTCATCCCGAAATACATAATCCTGATCTTCTTCATACCGAATTCGATTTCAGGAGAAAAGAAAACAATGACGGATTTGAAAATCAGAAGCTTTATCTGATCAGATATTCAAATAATTACGAACTCGAAATCATAAATGAAGAGGAGGCGTCATTGCTGAAATAAGCATTTGATTTCTTTCCGTACTTTACAGAAAGTCTCCAATGTTAACAAAAATTAACAAAAGGGAATATTGTGACCATTTTAATTGTCTATTGGTAGTATGATTATGGAATCGTACAGGCAGAAGAGTGAAAATGAACTGGTAAAGGCATCGCTTGATGGCGATAAACAAGCTTTCAGCGAGATTGTGAGCCGATATCAGAACATGGTGGCCCGAACCGTAAAAGGAATGCTTGGCGATTCAGTGTTCTCTGAAGATATAGGGCAGGACGTATTTATCAAGCTGTACTATTCACTATCAGATTTCAGGGGTGAGGCAAAGCTCTCTACCTATATACAGAAGATTGCAATTAATCTTACCCTGAATGAGATTAAGAGACGAAAAAGGTTCTTTTCAACGTTCTCTCAGAGAGGGAACAACGAAATGTATGAGTTTGAGGTTGCTGATAATGAAACCGAGGAAAAAAAGGAAGCTGCAGAGCTCGTCAGCAAAGCTCTGTTGAGTCTGGATCCAAAATTCCGGGTTATTGTGGCAATGAGAATGCTGCAGGGTTATTCGACAAAAGAGACCGCCGAAATACTGGATCTGCCTCTTGGAACGGTTCTTTCAAGGCTGTCAAGAGCTCAGGAGCAAATGAAGAATATTTTAAGGAAATTATAAAT
>DAIUKI010000491.1:0-2412 GCA_036848255.1 Bacteroidales bacterium
TTGAACAGCATATAGCATATTGTGATGCACTTACAAGGTGCGGCCTGGAGCTTATAGTTCTGGAAGCTGATGAGAGATATCCGGATGGATGTTTTGTAGAAGATACTGCTATTGTCACTGGTGAAGTGGCAGTAATTACCAGACCCGGAGCGGAATCCAGAATGGGTGAAGAAGCTGAGATTTCAGAGATCCTGTCTGAATTCAGGAAGATTGAAACCATTAAGCTTCCAGGAACTATGGATGGAGGAGATATTTTAAGGGTAGAGAATCATTTTTTTATCGGGATCTCCGGAAGAACGAACCGGGAAGGCGCCAGGCAGCTTTCATCAATACTTTCAAAATACGGTTTTACTACGTCAGAAGTAGAAGTGGGTAAGGGTCTCCATCTTAAATCCGGGATTGCCTACTTGGGGAAGGGTAATTTCATATCATTTGAAGGATTTTTAAAACTCTCCGGCTCCTCAGCGATTATCATTTCAGACCAGGGAGAGAGCTATTCCGCCAATTGCCTGCCCGTGAATGATTTCCTGCTGATCCCCAAAGGATTTCCGAAATCAAAAAAGAAGATCATTGAACTCGGTTATAACATTATTGAACTTGACATGTCAGAATTCAGAAAGATGGACGGAGGCCTGACCTGTTTATCATTATTATTTAATTGATGTTTCGCCGAGTCGACCTACGGCCAAAGAAGCTCACCAGCAAATATTGAACTGGATGACATGCAATTGTATCAAGGGAGATTGATGTAAAAATTGAATTAGATAATTATTGATAGTCAAAGCAGCAACTTACGATAATGTAAGTCATTGATACTGGAATGAAATAATCAGAAATGAAAAATAGAAGATTAACTAAAAGATTAAATAATACCATACTTTGTGTCTGTGTATTCATTATTGGATTTCAGGTAATAGCCCAGCAGACTGACTCCATTGGTAAGTCAGGGCAAGTAAATAAATTGTTCGAGGGCACAACTGACAAATCGTTCCCGGGAGCATCCGTAATTGTAATTCATAATGGGAAAATACTTCTGAATAAAGGGTATGGTCTTGCGAACATTCTGCAAAACGAACCAATTACACCATTGACTGTCTTTCGTTTAGGATCGATCACAAAACAATTTACAGCTATGGCTATCCTGCAGTTGTATGATAAACAAATGCTGCAAATAAATGATTATATTGAAAAGTATTTCCCCGGTACCTTGAATGGGAATAAAATAACAATAAAGAATCTGCTGACTCATACATCCGGTATAACGGAATCATTAGACACAGAACTTGCATTTACTCCCGGTACCCAAATTAGTTACAGTAATGCAGGATATAACCTGTTGGGAAAAATTATTGAAAAGATCTCAGGTATGCCTTATGAAAAATATTTGCAGGAGAATATTTTTCAACCTTTGGGCATGAACAAAACCGGATATGAACATCCGGATATAAAAGTCGGGAACTTTGCAACCGGATATAAATTCAGTGATAATGGAAGTTATACAGACATAGGTGAGTCTGATGTTTCAGGTGCTTTTTCAGCAGGTGCACTGTATTCAACAACAGGGGACATGTACAAATGGGATCAGGCTCTTTGTACTGAAAAGCTGGTAAAAGCATCCACCTTAAATCAGGCATTTTCTCAGACGACCTTGAATGATGGAAGTACTGCAAAGTATGGCTTTGGCTGGATGGTTAGCCAATGGCGAGGACTTAAGGAAGTGGCCCATGGCGGTGATATAACTGGTTTTAATTCATATATTGCCCGCTACCCGGATGAACAATTCACCGTAATAGTGTTATCAAATATTGAGATGAGACCTCCCGGTCCACTCCCGGATGCAGGGATCCTCGCTCACAAAATTGCTGAAGTATATTTAGCTGATAAAATCAGCACAACTAAAGAGCATGTTGCTATCAGCCTTGATCCAAAAATTCTCGATAGGTATCTAGGTCAGTATAGATGGATAAATGCATCAAAAAGTTGGATAGAAGTCAGCGGTGAATTCCTTACTATTTATAGAAAGAATAATGAACTTTTTGGTAAGTCCAAAGTGGGAGATATTGAAATTACTGCTGAAGGGGAAAACCAATTCTTCATGAAAGACAATTCAACCATCAAATTCCTGATAGTAAAAGATAAAGTAAACGGAATGGTATTAGATGCCATGGGGCTTGGTGTGGTAATTGTAAACGCTCAAAAAGTGGACTGATTACCCTGAATCTGAATTGCTTTTAGGTTCTGTACCATTCCGCCCTTGCGGAACGAGGATGCTTTTCACGTATTACGTGACGGCACAGTTATGCGGAATGTAAGGTTAAAAAGAAGGCCTTTATAATCAATCCGGATGTGATGGTTGCAGTCTTATGCAGTTTCCTTTTTAACTAATTCTTCGTAAGCTGTTTTAATAATTTC
>DAIUKI010000492.1:0-2408 GCA_036848255.1 Bacteroidales bacterium
TCGGATTTGAAATCCGAAATCACAAATCCGAAATCCGAAATGATCATAATAGGTTTAACTTTACATTAGTTTAACTTTAATCTTTCACAGCAATGCTTAAATTCTTTACCGCTCTCGAAAAGCTTATTGTTCCGTTATTTCTGGGTATTCTTGCATTTTATACAGCAAGCTCAGGAAACAAGATTTCGCAGCAGCAGACGCAAATGATTGAGTTTCAGAATGCGAGAGATGCTGAAGATTCTAAAAGACAGCTGGAGCTGAAATATCTTGAATTGTTTTATCAGGATATAAGCTCTGCGGATCCGGATAAGCAAACAAAAGCGATCGGATTACTTAGCCTGATGAATCCCGATCTGGGCCAGCAATTAAGCAACTGGGTAAAAGAGTTTGTCACCCTGATGCCGCAGTCCAGGGCCAGGATCGAAAGGCTCGACAACCAATTGTCAGGAAACCCAGCTGCTAATGAGCCGGTTATTGAAACTGAAAAAGCGCCCTCAGTGAAGAAGGCTATTGTTGATACCCTGACCAAAAAAATCGTCGAAAAGGTATCAGATTTAGCTATTGATAACCTGGGTATTAATATCCCGTTGTCATACAGCCAGAAATCAAAAGATCCTGTGTTCCGGCTTAAAAGCAAGAATGTCACCACCTATAAATGCGTAATAAAAAGCATGTCAGGTACAACCGTTTTTTCCGGCCAGGGAAACGAAATAGTCTGGGATGGCACAGATTCCTCACAGAAAAAAGTTCCAAAGGGAATATACAATTATGAGATTGAGGCGTTAACCAACTCAGGCCAAACCGTAAGCAGATCAGGAAAAATCCTTATCATTTGAAAGCTTCTGCTGCTTTTTTCACCTTTTATGAATCCGCAGTGTAAATACTCAGATAAGGGAATACTACCTTGTTATTTTTTAAGAGCGTAACCTATATACATATTTTTAATACTGCGACCTTCGACAATCAGGAATTTTTTACCAAATTCTTCATAGGTTAATTCTCCGGTGGCTCTTTTGTGAAGGTAACGCAGCATCTTAAGATATGAGATGTTTGGTTTTGCTCCGCGATGTTCTTTCCAATTAAATTGGTTTTCGCGTAGTAAATGTCTTATCTCATCAGGTTTGATAAACATTTCCCAAACATGAAGATTAGGCGGCATAATAGCCCATCTTCCCCACTCCTGTAATATTTTGATAACACCAATTTTACTGAGTATTGTTCGGTTGAAAGTATCATAAATAAAAATTCCTTCATTTTTAAGGACACGGGAAATTTCAGAAATCACCTTTGGTAAATCGTAAACATGTTCCAGCACATCGCAACAAAAAACTACATCGAAAGAATTATTCTGAAATGGCAGATTTTCGCCGGTTCCTCTTTCATAATTTATTTTCAGATTATTATCCTTTGCATGCATTTTGGCGACAGTCAATGATTGTTCTGAAGGGTCAATTCCCGTTGTGATAAATCCCATTTTTGCTATCTCCTCAGTTAATATCCCTCCCCCACAGCCAACTTCCAATGCACTATATTTTAATAAATTCATTTCAAGCCGGTCAAATATCCTTTTTGCATAATCTACCCTGAAAGGATTAATCAAAGGTCTTATCAGATTAAGAGAACTGTCAGGTTGCCACCATTTATCTCCTTCCAGATTATAAATGTCGTTATCTATGCGGTTGTAAATTTCTTCAGGAACTCTCTTCATTTTATTTCGCCTGGGATTATGATTTTTTTCTCCCGGATAATAGAAAACCCGTTTGAATTTCGGCTTTTCTTATAGGATAAGCTCATTTTTAGATCATTAAGATTTCTTTTTACCAATCCTACTCCCAAAGCCCACTCAATCCTTTTTAAAAGTATAAGTAACCGCCAAACTGGTTGTCTGGAATGACACAACTTTAATAGAAAATTACCAATTACCAATAACCACCCCGGAATTATATGTTCTTTTTCGTACAAATAGAAATTGGGAAACCGAAATGAGTAATGTTTTGCAATCTTATGTATGTCCGCCAAACTTATTTTCGCTGGTTCAATTTTTACGGGATACAAAAAATTGTCAGCCGGAGAATGGTTACCATATTTCATAATCTCATCTGCAAACGGAGCCCCGTTATAGACCCGTACACCTGTAGAAACGAAAACCAAATCCCATTTTGATGCAATTCTTCCCATGGTACTCAGGGTCTCGAGCACAGTTTCACGCGTTTCTACCGGAGCACCAAGCATAATGAACCAGGTTACCGGGATGTTTTTTTTCTTAAGCAGATGTGAGGTATTTATAATATCTGCACGTTTAAAATTTTTGGAAAGGCTTTGAAGGACGTCATCACATGCAGACTCAGCACCAATATCCACCTCATTGAAACCAGCACTTTTCATAAGATCCAGAAGTTCTTCATCCA
>DAIUKI010000493.1:0-2403 GCA_036848255.1 Bacteroidales bacterium
TAAGAAGCTTGGAGCATCGTGCGACTGGGACCGCACGCTCTTCACAATGGATGAAAAAAGAAGCGATTCCGTTATAAAGGTATTTGTTGACCTTTATAATAAAGGACTTATCTACAGGGGTGTAAGGATGGTGAACTGGGATCCGCAGGCAATGACGGCAGTATCGGACGAAGAGGTTATTTATACCGATGAAAAGTCAAAGCTCTATTATGTCCGGTACAAAATCGTAGGGGAGGATGATCACGTAATGGTTGCCACCACCCGTCCGGAGACTATTCTTGGTGACACGGCTGTCTGTGCCAATCCGGCTGATGAACGATACAGGCGCCTTAAAGGGAAGAAGGTCATTGTCCCCATGTCTGGTAGAGAAGTGCCGTTTATCTTCGATGATTATGTCGACATTGAGTTTGGTACAGGCTGTCTGAAGATAACCCCTTCCCACGATATCAACGATTATGAGATCGGGCTGAGGCACAAGCTTCCCTCGATAGATGTATTCAATGATAACGGGACCATGAGTGCAAATGCCGGGATGTTTGTCGGCACCGACAGGTTTGTTGCAAGGGATCTGGCAGAAAAGGAGTTGATCAGGACCGGAAATCTTGTGAAGGTCGTGCCGTACAATAATAAAGTAGGGCGATCTGAGCGCACAAATGCGGTTATTGAGCCGAGGCTTTCGGTGCAATGGTTCCTGAAGATGACTGATATCTCAAAACCTGCTCTCGATGCAGTAATGAATGGTGAAGTCCGCCTGCACCCGGCAAAATTCAGGAACCTGTACCGGCACTGGATGGAGAATGTTCATGACTGGTGCATAAGCCGCCAGCTCTGGTGGGGCCATCGGATTCCCGCATGGTATTATGCGGAAAATGAATTTGTTGTAGCCGTTGATATTAAAAAAGCAATTATTCTTGCCAGAGAGAAAAGCGGGAACAGATCACTGAGGGAGAGCGACCTGAAACAGGATGAGGATGTGCTTGACACCTGGTTCTCTTCCTGGCTCTGGCCCATAACTTCATTCGATGGCATCAACATGCCTGATAATCCTGATCTGAAATACTATTATCCGACTGACGTCCTTATAACTGCTCCTGAAATCCTGTTTTTCTGGGTCGCCAGGATGATTATTGCAGGATATGAATATCAGGGTAAAAAACCTTTCAGCGATGTATATCTCACGGGTCTTGTACGCGACCAGCAGAGGAGAAAAATGTCGAAATCGCTTGGGAACTCCCCTGAGCCGCTTGATCTTATTGAGAAATACGGGGCCGATGGCGTAAGGGTGGGGATGATGCTCTGCTCCCCTGCAGGCAATGACCTGCTTTATGATGACTCATTACCGGAGCAGGGAAGAAATTTCGCAAATAAAATATGGAACGCTTTCAGACTTGTAAAAAGCTGGAAGGTTGCTGATACGGTTCCACAGCCCGTATCTTCGGCTGTCGCCGTAAAATGGATGAATGAAGTGCTGAAGAGGTCACTTGGAGAGATCGATTCTAATTTCAAAAAATTCAGGATATCGGAAGCCCTGATGAATTCCTACAAGCTCTTCTGGGATGAATTCTCAGGCTGGTACCTCGAAATAATAAAACCCGAATACCTGAAACCTGTCGACAGGCTTACCTATAATGCCACAATATCGACTCTTGACAGCCTGATGAGGATAATCCACCCGTTCATGCCATTCATAACCGAAGAGATATGGCAGATGATAGCTGACCGGAAGGATGGAGAAAGCCTTATGATCTCCCCGATGCCAAAAGCCAGGAAATATGACAGAGATCTGCTTGCCAAGTTTGAGTCCACAAAGGAAACTGTCACTGCCATTCGTGCTGCCAGGAAGGAAAAGCAGATACTTAACAGTGATCGTGTTGATCTGCTGATAAGAACTGAAATGACTGGCTTTGATTCCTTATTCCTTCCGGTTGTTGTTAAATTGTGCAATCTTTCAGGTGTAAGGTTTATTTCTGAAAAGCCTGATAATGCTGCCTCTTTCATGATAAACACAACTGAATTTTACATTCCTCTGGAAGGCTTGATTAATGTTGAGGCTGAAAAGGCAAAAATCCTGACGGACCTCATTTATTTAAGGGGGTTTCTCGATTCGGTAATGAAGAAGCTAAGTAATGAAAGATTCGTGCAGAATGCACCGGCAGCTGTTCTTGAACTTGAAATGAAGAAAAAAGCTGATACGGAATCAAAAATCAAATCGCTTGAAGAAGCCTTGAAGGGACTTGCATGACCGCAAGAAAATGTTCTATGTATTATTGGCGATAGGCGATGTCAAAATTATGATGTTTCTTAGTTTGACTGCATGACTGCATGACTGCATGACTGCATGACTGCATGACAAAAATTAAGGTATCAGTTTCCTGATAAAGTAATCCTGCCCCGATTCCCCGA
>DAIUKI010000494.1:0-514 GCA_036848255.1 Bacteroidales bacterium
TCTTCTGGTTTATTCTGATTCCTGAAACAGAATCGTTCATCAGAATACTGATGCATGAAAGTTCAGCATGACCAATTGAAAAATCCCATTTTTTCTTTGTCTTTTCGGACTTCACTAAAGTGTCGGATTGCAAAAAAGCTTCGATAATATTAAGGTCCTTCTTTCCCCGGTATATATTTATTGTGGCGTCTCTAAGCTGGATACCGCTAATCAATATTCTTTTTTTCAGAAATCCGAGGGGAAGAAATTCAGCTCGTATTTCTCGGGCGTAGATTATGGTATCATTTTGATTACCTGTAATAGAAACACCCTGTACATATAGAGATTTTGGCCATATCCTGCTAACTGCGGTAATATGAACTGGTAATCCGGCGTTTTCAAGGAAATTGTTTACTTTACTGGTAATGAATCGGTGTCCGAACGGAAGGTTAAGCAGGAGAAACAGCAGAGGAGGCAGACTGCATAAGACAATCAGGAAAATCAGAAGGACTTTCTTTGTTCGTCGATGTTTCAT
>DAIUKI010000494.1:524-2383 GCA_036848255.1 Bacteroidales bacterium
CCTGGAGTAAATGATATTCTTTTTAATGTAATACAGTTAAATGACAGAAAGGGTTATAATTTATAGTGAACAACAATTTTTATCAAATCGGATAAGACAAGCTGTCATTACATTGAAGCAAGTTGTATCGGCATTAATCACAGGTATTATGATTTAAAAATGAAACCTTTTGCCGGATAAATTCGTATCAGGAATATCCAGTTCATTAAATTTGTTTAAAATTAACTTATAACAATTCTGATAGTCATGTCCAAAACTCCCGTAAAACACTCCCTGGCAACCCTATGTTCAGTTTTAATATTTTCAGTGACAACCTTTTCACAGGTTGAAAATGTCGACTTTTTACGTGCCGGTTCGATTGACGGTGTTAAAATCCTTGAGGCTTATGTTACACCATGGGCAAATGCATTTGCTGCAGGTGTCAACGGAAGCTGGTACAATACCGCTAAGCCTCACAAATTAGGTGGATTCGATCTTACTCTCGGTGCGAACTTTGGATTTGCGCCATCCTCAGCCAAATCTTTTGATGTTTCAAAAATAGGACTCACCACGTTTACCGGTTCAGGAATGGCTCCCACAATCTCAGGCAAAGAGACAGGTATGCAAAGACTTACGGGTCCTTCAGTCGGAGGTGTGGCGCCGGTTTCAATCACAACTCCTTCCGGAACCAACTGGGATATAATGCCGGTGCCAACCTTGCAGGCAGGCATTGGACTTCCTCTTGGGAGCGAAGTAAAGGTCAGGTATGTGCCAAAAGTCAATCTCGATGGCGGCGATTTTTCTTCGTGGGGAATTGGATTCCTTCACAGCATAATGCAATACATCCCCGGAGAGAAGGTATTCCCTCTGGATGTCTCACTTTTCGGAGGTTATAATAAACTGGAAGGAAACGTACACCTCGATTTACAGCCCGATCCATCAATGCCTTCAAATTATAGCTCCAGATATCCGGCCGGCTCATTTGATAATCAGAATCTGAATGCAACGGTAGAGGCCTGGAACATTTCCGCAATTGCATCGATCAACGTGCCAGTGATTTCTTTTTATGGCGGACTCGGATACGCGAAAACGAGAACACTTATAAATATGACAGGATATTTTCCCTTGCCGACTGTAAATACCAGTATTTCAACAACCACCCAGGTATATGAAGATGCAGGTGTTTTAAAGGATTTTCCGGCAATTGATATTAAAAATTTCTCCGGAGTGAGGGCAAATATCGGTTTCAGGCTTAAATTTGCAGTAATTACATTCCATGCAGATTACACCTGGGCTCAATACAGTGTAGTATCTGCCGGATTGGGGGTCTCAATAAGATAAAGAAAATAAATTCTGAATAGTTGAAATCCCCGGTTCGAGAGCGAGTTCCGGGGATTTTTGTTATGAACTATTTGGCTGTTTTTGCAGTTATAGGATTTAATCTAAGAAAAATCGGTGATGGTTGTTGACTCACAGAAAATAAATAATGGTTATCGTACATTGCTTGCAGCTGCGAGAAATACTGTTGCCCCGGAGGATAACAGAGTAATAAAAAGAGCTCTTGACCTGGCAATTGAAGCGTGTGGTGGGAAAACTATACTCACTGGCGAGCCTGAGATCATGCATGCCTTATCGGTAGCCAGGATCATTGCAGGTGAGATGGGTCTCGGACTTACCTCCATTATCACTGCTTTACTGCACGATTCATACAATAACCTGAGTTTATCGCCAAAGGAACTCGAAAAAGAATTCGGTGTAAAAGTGGTTGAGATCCTCAATGGATTTTCCCGAATAACCAGTATTGATTCCATGCAGTCTTCATACCAGGCCGAGAATTTCAGAAAGCTGCTCCTGAGCCTGGCCGACGATGTAAGGGTTAT
>DAIUKI010000495.1:0-2381 GCA_036848255.1 Bacteroidales bacterium
ATATTAATGCAATGCCTATTAACATTATTGAATCGGATGCACCGATCAGTATCAACGTCTTTTTTGCTGTTGCAGAACTCTCCTCGTTTTTTCCAGGAATCAGTTTATAAAGTGTTATACCCAAAATTCCCCAGAATATAATGAAAAGCAAAAGATTATCAGCCAGAGCTGCCCCATAGGAGCATCCAATAGTTATCAGAAAATATGGATAATAGTTTTTTGCTCTGCCTTCCTTGATATATACCAGTGAATACAGAAGGATAAGGACAGAAAATATACTGATAAATAATACAATAAGCCTGCTCAGATTGTCGGCATTGAAAATTGTATATCTGTCTGCATCCTTCAGGAGATCTATACCAAAGAGGGAAAGGCCTGCTCCCTTTGTAAGTTCACTGACGGTGCCTGCGTCAGTATTACCGGTGTAAAATAATATCGACAGATATCCGGTTATAATACCAGCTATCAGGGCAATTAGCCCCTTGACTGTTCTCAGCTTTTCGGGAACAAGGAAAAGCAACAGCCCGGTGGCAACCGGTAATAGGATTATGCTGACAATTTCGTTCATTTCTTTCTCTTGAGTTCTTCCATTAATTTGAGTGTTCCGGAAGCAGATCTTTCAATAAGTTCCCTGGCATTCATGATCCTTTCCCCTGAATTTGCATCATAAACAACAGCCAGCCTTTCAGTGCAGCAGTAGCATGGATCCACGGCAGCAAGCGAGATTGTTGCATCCGATATTGTCTGACCAATACAGGATTTTTTAAAGGTTGCAATGTTGACATAACTCGGGGCTCTAATCTTGTGCCTGACCGGTGAATTTGAGCCGTCAGACATTACAAAATGAAAAACCTCACCCCTTGGAGCTTCTGCCCGGCCATGACCAACTCCTTCGGGGATCTCATTCACCTTTACATTGATTTCACCCTCTTTCTCCTTTTCAAGTCCTTTGAGGCATTGTTCAATTATCGATATCGATTCGTACATCTCAAGCAGCCTGACCTCTGCTTTTGCAAATACATCTCCTGCTTCTGCTGTGATCACCTTCCAGTTGACGAGAGGATAGGCAGCATAAGGATCATCTTTTCTTACATCCATTGCAACTCCTGATGCTCTTGCTGTCGGACCAACAGCAGCATAATCTATTATATCCTGCTTTGTAAGCACGCCGACCCCTTTTGTCCTGGCATGGATAACTGGATCGTCCATTACTGCGCCTGTGAGGAGATCACACTTCTTTTTAACATCACCCAGGATTCTTCTTATTTCAGCGATCTTATTATTCTCAATATCCCTGCGTACACCCCCGACCCTAAACATTGCATAGCTGTTCCTGTTTCCGGTGATCATTTCGAACAGGTCAAGAACCGGCTCGCGGTATTTCCAGGCCCACATGAATACAGTGTTATATCCGAGGAAATGGCCAGCCAGTCCGACCCACAGCAGGTGGCTGTGCAGACGTTCAAGTTCACCAATTATCGACCTGATGTATTTTGCCCTGTTGGTCGGCTCAATCCCGACGATTTCCTCAACAGCGTTTGCAAAGGCAAAGGGGTGGGAGGTTGAACATATTCCGCAGATACGCTCGACAAGAAAGAATACCTGTTCGTATGTTTTTGATTCACTGAGTTTTTCTATGCTCCTGTGATTGTAACCCGTAACCCACTGTATATCCCTTACGATTTCACCGTCGCAGTAAAGCTTGAACAGTTCAGGTTCTTCCTGAAGTGGATGGTAGGGACCTATCGGTATGAGTGTCTTTCTGCTCATTCTTTCTCCTCTGAAATTGATTTGAATTCCTTCCGGTAAGGATATACTCCTTCAGCCCAGTTCCCTTCAGAGATCAATTTATCCTGGTTTGGATGGTTAAGGAAATTTATGCCGAAAAGCTCATGCATTTCCCGTTCGATCCAGTTTGAGGCATTGAACATATTAGAGAGAGATTCCACCTCAGGATTATCCCTGTCGAGAATTATATGAAGGTTAAGTATCAATCCTTCAGAATCATTGCTGAAATGATAATGGATCTCAAAGCCTCTTTTTGTATGGATTGCAGTAGCAATAATGAACCTGAATCCGGCTTCCTTATACAAATATTCTGCCATCGCGGGTAATGATCCGGAATTGATGGTGATAATTATCCTTTTCTGATTCTTAACGGTTATCTCAAGAATCCCGGTTTTAAATTCTCCCTTCAGCTTTTCTATGATCGGATAGTTAACCATTCAGTTTACTTTCTAATATTTACCGTCATTGCGACCACGCAAAGCGTGGGAAGCAATCTTATTCCCTTAAGTCTTTTTACCCACCCCCAACCCCTCCACCACAAATCTCCCCTGCGGTCAGGCTCATTTTTTAACGCTCGGCCCCCAGGGAGGGGA
>DAIUKI010000496.1:0-2380 GCA_036848255.1 Bacteroidales bacterium
TGGAGGGAGCTCTTGCAAGCGTTGTGGGAGGACTTGTTGACAAGCCGGTGATTGCTGTACCCACCAGTGTTGGATACGGAGCCAATTTCGGAGGTATTTCAGCGCTGCTCGCCATGCTTACAAGTTGTTCGTCAGGAGTGACTGTTGTAAATATCGACAACGGATTCGGGGCAGGATTCTCCGCAAGCATGATAAACCAGATGAAGTGAGCCCTTTTCAATGCCGGGAAAAATACTTCTTTCCACAGCTTATTTTCCGCCTGCTGAATATTTCAGCCTGATCAGGAATTCGGACAGTGTCTTAATTGAACAGGAGGAGAACTATATCAAGCAGACATACAGGAACAGATGCAGAATACTTACATCCAGCGGCATTCTGAACCTTTCAGTTCCGGTTATGAAGGGGAATGCTTTAAAGACACAGGTTAAGGATATTGAGATCGATTATTCAAAAAGATGGCAGCAGGTCCATCTGAGGGCAATGACTTCAGCTTATAGCCGGTCACCTTACTTCCAGTTCTATTCAGAGCACATCACGAAAATATTTCTTAAGAGTCCCAGGTTCCTCATTGACCTTAATAATGAATTACTTCTTAAATGCCTCGGATTCCTTAACATTGATAGGTGTATACTTTACACTTCTTTTTTCCTTCCCGACAGCGGGATTCAACAGGATTACAGGTACAGGATATCGCCAAAGAATGAATCAGGTTTCACTGCAAGGGATTATATTCAGGTTTTTGGCGGCAATGAATTTGTTCCGGGGCTGAGCATCCTGGACCTGATATTCAATCAGGGACCCGAGGCAATAGAGTACTTATAAAAGCCCCTTCTCTTTCAGGAGAAGGGGTTGGGGGATGAGGTAAAAATAAAGTTGAGGTCAATATCCAAACTTATATCCTACCGTAACCGTAAAAATATTCCTCGAATTAGTCAGACCGGCGACTGCTGTCTCGGAGAAAGTATTGTAAAGGATATAATCCTGATCATTCCGGAGGTTTGTAAATCCAAAGTCGATATTCAGGTTTTGTTCCCTGAACCCGGCTCCCAGTGAAATTGACCTGTGGAACTTGTCATCATTCATTTCCCCTGTCCTGAAGACTTTGCCATAGTATCCATATCCGCCCCTGAAATACATTTTATTTAACCTCATTTCACCGCCGATACGCAGGTTACTTGTAGGTTTCAGTGTGTTTTTGATCTCAAGGTTCTTCTCGCTGTAATCAAAATCATCCCCTGTTTCCGCGAACCTTAGGGTACTGTAATCAACAAACTCATAATCAACGCTCAGCAGTCCCAGCTTCTTGAACTGGTACGCAACACCTGCCAGAGCCCTGAAGGGTGTAGTTAGGGCGTAGTTGTAACTTAACTCATCGTTGTAGTATTCGAACTGTTCCCCGTCGGTGAAATTTGATGTTATATTGTCATAGAATCTTTCATTGATCCTGTAGAGTGTCGGTGAATGAAATGCAAGTCCTATCCTTATCTCGTCGGTCGGTCTAATAATAGTCCCGATCTTCAGGGATACGCCTGTTCCGGTGTTTTCAAAATGCTCGACATATGTAAAATCACTAAACTCCGAATCAAGAAAGTAATCAGCCTTTTCGAGGTGCTCAAAATGTCCGGTATACCTTATCCTGCTTATTCCAAGGGTTGCGCCGAAATAGACCTTGTCCGAATAGTTGCCTCCGATTGAGAAAGCATGTTCGCCGGTATAGCCTTCGTTCGATATGAGTCGTCTAACGTTCTGACCGTAATCCGAAAAAGAATTGTCACCATAGTTGGAGAATACCGTTCCATATGATTTTGCCCCGCTCCCGGTTATGGTGTCTATTATCCAGGCATCATAAGCTATTCCTTCGGCACCTGCAAGATCAGAATATGTGGTACCATAACCTGAATCAGCCCAATAATCAGCCATTGAGCTTGTTGTATTGTTTCCCTGGATCCTTATTGAGGAGTTCAGGTTATTTGTTTTGTTGAATGAATACCCGAAATTAAGTGAGATCAGTCCTGTTGTACCGGTCCCGTTTATCATATTGGAAACGATACCTGCCTGTCCAAGATTGAAATTATACAGGTAATCATCCGTGGTTCCGTTAAAGTTAGCTGATGTTTTGGAGTGAAACAGCTGGGGAGACAGGGATATTTCAGAAGATCTGAATACACCAAGTCCGGCAGGATTCTGGCTAAGCGTCGAAAGATCACCGCCGAGTGCGGTAAATGCACCGCCCATCGACATGAATCTGGCCGTTCCGTTGTAGAAGACCTGCGAATATCTTAATGCATCATCGACATTCTGAGCTAATGCTCCTGTAAATGTCAGGAATGCTGTTGCTAATATTAGTGCTGTTCTTTTCATTTATTTTTTCTTTTTATTG
>DAIUKI010000497.1:0-2379 GCA_036848255.1 Bacteroidales bacterium
TTGCCTGACGCCTGGAGCCTGTTGCCTGACGCCTTTTTGTCAGGAACCAGGAACCAGTAACCTGATTTAATTATAATCCAAGTAATTTGATAAATTCCCTGTTTCGCTGCGCGCAAATTTTCGGGTTCCCCATTCCCGGCAGTACATCCTGCTCAACAACGATCCATCCTGAATACTTCTGATCACGAAGTTCCTTTACAATTGCCTTGAAATCGACTGCTCCCTTTCCCAACTCACAAAACACGCCGCCTGCAACTGATTTAAAATAGTCCCATCCTTCGCTCCTGGATCTTGCAGCCGTTTCCGGATGACAATCCTTGAAATGTATATGCCAGATCCTTTCTTTATGTTTTTTGAGAGCCTGAAGCGGATCACCGCCGCCGAACATATAATGGCCCATGTCGAGAACAAGGCCTACAAGTGAAGGATCTGTGAGCGACATCAGTTTATCTATTTCTGCAGGTGTTTCGACGTATCCTGCGCAATGGTGATGAAATACCGTCCGCAGACCTGTTCTGGCTTTTACCTCACCTGCAACATGGTCAGCACCTTCCCCAAAGACTTTCCATTCATCGCCGGTGAGTCCCATTGATGGTATTACCCTGCCTGCATTCAATGTCCGCTCCTTCACGGATCCGTTCTCGTCGGCAAGTACAATAAAAGCATCGGGAAACCCTGCATCAGACATAAGTTTTGCCGTCTTAACGGCATTCTCAGCCCCAGCTTTGTGTTTGCTCCTGTCCTTCAGAAATACCGGCACAAAAGCGCCGACCATAGTGAGGGAACGCTTGTCAAGCTCTTTCCGGAGCTCTTCCGGGTTAACAGGCATAAAGCCCCAGTCGCCAAGTTCGGTACCCTGATAGCCGGTTTCCATTATCTCATCAAGGACCTGTTCAAAGCCCGCGGCTTTTCCTTCAAGTTCGAATTCGAGTACACCCCATGAACATGGGGCATTTGCAATTTTTATCATATCGTCAGGTTTTAAAATTTTCTCGTCCATTCATCATGCCAACGTTCAATGACAACCTTTGTCTGGGTATAGAATTCAACTGCATGATTTGATTGTCCGTGCAGATCGCCGAAGAAGCTCTCCTTCCACCCGCTGAAGGGAAAGAACGCCATGGGTGCGGCGATACCAATATTTATTCCAACATTCCCGGCAAGGACATCATGCCTGAATTTCCTGGCTGCAGCCCCGCTGCGCGTAAAAATACAGGCTGAATTGCCATAACGGCTTTTGTTGATAAGCTCAATCGCATCGTCGAGTGTTTCAGTGTTGACAATACACAAAACGGGTCCGAAAATCTCGGTGTTATAGATCTCACTCCCGGGATTTACATTCCCAAGAATTGTCGGACCGATAAAATTCCCGTTTTCATGACCGGGCACTTTAATGCCGCGTCCATCGAGAAGCAGGGTCGCACCATCATCAAGACCCCTTTGTATCAGGCCATTGATCCGGTCCATGCTTTCCCTTGTAATCACCGGCCCCATTTCAACTCCTTTTTCCAGGCCGTCACCTGTCTTTTTAGCACCTGCTGCAACAACAATTTTTTCGGTGAAGGTTTTTCCGGCTTCGCCAACCAGCATTACGAGTGAAGCTGCAAGACAACGTTGTCCGGCACATCCGAATGCGCTGTCGGTGATTATTTTAACAGTTGCTTCCGTATCTGCGTCAGGCATCACCACGACCGGATTCTTAGCACCACCCTGGGACTGAACACGCTTTCCGTTCGCAACTCCTGTCCGGTAAATATATTTTGCTACATTAGTTGAACCGACAAAGCTTATTGCAGATATGGCCGGATGATTTAGTATTGCATCAACTGTCTCTTTCCCTCCATGCACCAGATTCAAGACTCCCGGTGGAAGCTTCAGTTCCTCAAAGAGCTCGAATATTCGTGTCATGGTCCCCGGCACTTTCTCTGAAGGCTTGACAATATATGTATTTCCGCATGCAATTGCATACGGCATGAACCAGAATGCGATCATAACGGGGAAGTTGAATGGGGCGATGCATGCTCCTGTGCCAAGCGGCTGGCGAATAACAAATTCATCAATTCCCTTTGTGATATCTTCAGAAAATTCGCTTTGCAGGAGTTTTGGAATTCCGCACGCAACCTCTATATTTTCCACTGCCCTTAAAATTTCAGCCTTCGATTCCGGAAGAGTCTTTCCGGATTCTTTCGTACAGATCGTTGCGATTTCATTTGCATTCATCTCCAGTATCTGCTTCATCTTAAACAGATACTGGATGCGCTGGGTCGCAGGGATTTCCCTCCACGATTGATAAGCCTGATGAGCTTTTTCTGCAGCAAGTGCGACATCTTCAGCCGATCCTGCAGGAACCTTTGAAAGAAGGCTGCCATCAGAAGGATT
>DAIUKI010000498.1:0-2371 GCA_036848255.1 Bacteroidales bacterium
CCTGATACTCTCGGAGGACTTCAATCCCCAATGGGTGAAGTAGGTGAGACAATTTCCTCATCCTCTTCAACAATAGCCGGTATAACATCTATCTCAGCATCAGTCGTATCTCTTGAGGATGGTGTTTCATCTTTTACGGGCACGGCTGTAATTACAAACAGCACAATCAAGAACATTTTATCAAATCACCCACAGACAGTTATTGATGGAAATAATGTCACGATTTCTGATATTGAATTTAAAATCACAACTGAAGGTATAGCAAGTGTTAATGGATTGGAACCCGGAGTTATTGTCAAGTTTGACTCAAATGTCGGTGATTCATATACAATAAATGGCGGCGGTAAAAGAACTGTCACAAGCAAATCGACCGATAATGATTATTTCTGGGGTGGCATGGATATAAAAGTCATGCAGATTGAGGAAAACACTAATAAATTTGGTGTTAAAAAAACCGTATACTGGGCAAATCATAAATTCGGACTTGTTGGAATTGAATTCACCTTTGATGATAACTCCACCGCAAAATTCCCGGTATATTCAAGTACTCAGAATAATTAGAATAGCAGAAGCTGTTATTCCATAACAAGGAAGATTCCTTATGAAGCATCTATATATCGGTGGGGAAAAAAAGAAGATCCCCCCATACCCTCATCATAAGAATTTTGTATATAGACTATACCGGTATTTTGAGGTAAAGAATCTGTTCGATTTCCTGACAATCGATGGGCTGTTCTATATTCCGAAAAGGCTTTATCTCAACCATAAATATAAATCAGTTCTGCCGCGACTTTTAATGATCGATCCTACAAGTTCATGCAATCTTAAATGTAAAGGATGCTGGGCAGCAGATTATCAGAAGAACAGCAATTTGTCGTATGAAAAGCTGGATGAGCTTCTTACAGAAGCAAAAAAAATAGGTGTGCTTGAAATCCTGATGACCGGTGGTGAACCACTGATGCGAAAGGATGATATCCTGAAATTATGCAGGAAACACAATAAGCTCACCTTTGGATTATTCACCAACGGAACTCTTGTTGATGAAGCTTTTGCTGATGAAATGGTGAACCTGGGGAACCTTAATGTGTATATCAGCATAGAGGGTTTCAGGGAGGAAACTGATATGAGGCGCGGAAAGGGAGCCTATGATAAAGCAATCGCGGCCATGGATCTGCTTAAAAAAAAGGACCTTGGGTTTGGATTTTCAATCTGTTATCATTCCAAAAACTGGCAAACCGTTTCAAGCGATGAGTTCCTGGATTTTCTATTTAAAAAAGGTGCATGGTTCGGATGGATGTTTACTTATCTTCCAATTGGTAGCGACGCTGATGTATCGTTATGCTGCAGTGCAGATCAGCGTGCTCACGTAAAAAAGAAAATTGAGGAATACCAGAAGAAAAAGAGGTTCACAATTATAGATTTTCCAAACAGCGGACACAAATCAATCGGATGCGTGGCAGCCGGGAATGATTTCGCTCATATCAATGCCAACGGAGACCTCGAACCGTGTGCATTCTGCCATTATTCAGATGTGAACATCCATAACATGTCTCTGACCGAAGCATTGCGTTCACCCTTCTTTAAAAAATTCCGACAGAGTAAACCTTTCTCCGGAAATTTTCTCAGACCATGTCCTTTTCTGGATGTCCCGGAGGCGATTGAGGAAATAACCAAAATGGATGGAGTGAAATCAACTCATTTGAACTATCCTGAATCAGCTCATGAACTGACAGCCAAGACCAGACCAATTGCTGAAAAATGGGAACCTGTTGCCAACAAATTATATGATCAAATGCCTGAAAAAGAAAAAAGACGATTTGGTATGCTTACCAGGCTTATGTTCTGGGGTAATGATAAGATAGCCAGGTGGTGACCTTAAGTCAATATTGAAACATGCTTTTATCTTATAAATTCAAACTTCCCGGATTAGTCCTGATCTTTGCCGGAACAGTTCTTACCTTTTTTTATTTTGGTTTAGATTTCAGATTTGAAATACCGGTTCTGGTTCTTTTTTCCTCATTCATGGAAACCAGATTCTTCACCATATTCCGGACAAATTTTGCAGATGAACTTATAATGCTATTGTTCCTTTCAGGGCTCTTCCTGCTGGTATTCTCGGCAGACAAACATGAACTCGATTCCTATAAATCGTTGCGCATAAAAGCTTTAATAAAAACAGTCGTGGCTGACAGCATATTCGTTATACTTTCCCTGCTTTTCGTTTACGGAAGCGGATTCCTTGCCGTTGCAATAATGAATTTCTTCCTGCCCTTCATTTTATACCTGGTTATTTTCAATATTCTAAAGAAAAGAGCTCAGGTTAATTACGACTGATTTTACCAGGAAAGATCAACTAATTTTGAAACATATT
>DAIUKI010000499.1:0-2360 GCA_036848255.1 Bacteroidales bacterium
GTATTGGCCGTACAATAATACCTGGTCGTGTGGAATTAATGGATGTGGATGTTCCCGTAGCCTGTGGCGGTGTTATGGTTCGCCCGGGTGATATTGTAGGATGTGACTGGGACGGGGTTGTGGTTGTGCCATTAGAAGTTGCTGAAGACGTCCTTTATTTTGCAGCGAGAATTGCCATTGATGACAAAAAAAGTCGCAGGAATCTTTATCAGAAATTAGGAAAAGCACCGGATGAGACTGTGGACTGGGAAGCGGTAGCAGAATATTTTAAGGATATCCTTTAGTCCGGATCTCTGCTAAAAAATTTTTATCATTTTCTGCCGGATCTTTTTCCATAAATTGTTTATAAGAAATGGAAAGTCGCGGCATGTGATTTAAATCTAATAAAAGTATTATGAGAAAAAGAGAATTTGTTAAAAAGGCTGGTATATTATCTGCTTCTGTGCTGGCTGTTCCCACCTTGGGATTAGGAGGAAAATCAACTAATAATAGCAATAATAAAAAGAAACAGGCAACGACTGAGATTTACAACAATGGCAATCCAGCATTTACTAAAGAAAACGAATCGAACGTTCCAATCCGACTTGTTATCGGAAGTGATCATGCCGGATTCCCTCTGAAAGGTCCTTTACTCAGGATATTGCAGTCATGGAATTACAGTGTGAAAGATGTCGGATCATTTACTCCTGATCCTGTTGACTTCCCTGACATCTCCCTTCTTTTAGCTGATGAGATAAAAAGCGGTCGTGCTGATCGAGGTATAATGGTTTGCGGTACCGGAGTCGGAGCAGCAATAGCCTGCAATAAGATTCAGGGCATCAGGGCAGCTCTTTGTCACGATACTTACTCTGCTCATCAGTGCGTGGAACACGACAATGTCAATGTTCTTTGCATAGGTGCCCAAGTCATTGGTCAAAGTGTCGCTGAAGAGATTTTAACAAATTATCTGAATGCCAGGTTTAGCACAGATGAGCAGTTTCGCAGACGGGTCCGGAAATTAGACCAGTTCGACCTGGTGCCGCCTGAGTAGTAAAATTGACTTCAGGTTACTTCTGTGTCTGTAAATTTATTGAAAAAAGAGAAAAAATTACTTTGAACATACAGTATGAAAAAGAGAGAATTCATTCGTAAAATCAGTCTATTATCAGCTTCAACAGCGATAATACCAACATTAGGAGCTAATAGTTTTCATTATGAAGATAGGCATGAGGAAGAACAAGATGTAAGCATCGTCAAACTGCGGAACAAGTTCTTTGGCTGTATTGCCGGTTGCCATATTGGCTCAGCGATGGGGGCCCCTGTTGAAGGAAATTCGTGGGGAAAAATCGAGAAGGAATATGGTACACTTGATAAGCTGTTACCTTATCATCATTATGGAAACAGCAATGATTGGATGCGTGAGCCAGGGACAACTGAAGATGGTGTTGAGCGTCAAAAACTTATGATTACAGCTATCCTGGAGAAGCAAGACAAAATCAATGCTGAAGACCTTCGCCGGACTTGGGTTGACCATATGAATCCTAATGCTCCAGGACTTATATCTGAACCTTTTGAAGGAGCTCTGTTATCAATGGCAAAAACAAACATTCCTGCTTCAGATATTGGTAAATACTGTGACTATTCTGGTCTTGTGTCCCTGTCACGATCATGTCATCCTATAGGCCTTATCAATGCTGGAGATATTCCAGGTGCCATAGATGATATCCGGGAGATTGGGCAGCTTTATAATACAGCCAACAGTCGAGGAATACTATGGGCTGAAGTTGTCGTCATTGCCATTGCAGCAGCAACTAAACCTGGTTCGACTATTGATAGTGTGCTGGGAGCTGTTCTTGATAATTGTGATAAAGTAGATACAAGATTTATAAGGCAGGCTGGCATTCGCGGAGAAATTGAAAAGGCACTTAAACTAACAGCAAACTGTAGTGATTTTCGACAGATGCGTCTGCAATTCGATGATATATATAGCGGAACAGGAGTACCCTATGCTCATAGTTACGCTAACGAAATCGTAACAAAAGCTATCTGTATTTTGCGTATGACAAAAGCAAATACATGGGAGTCTATGAAAGCAGGCGTTAATATGGGAAGGGATACAGACTGCCTTACTTCTGTCGCTGCTGGTATCTCAGGATCATTAACTGGTGGTAGTTCTATTCCAATAGAGTTGATTAAACAGGTTGACTATGCTACATCAGCCAATCCTAATACAAACTCAAAACGGACTTTAGCTGAAACTTCGGATGGTCTGTATAATGCATTTAAATCGAGACTTAAAAGGTTAAAATCCTACTCTGAAGATATGGAAGTTGCATGATTTAGCCTGAGTATTTAATTTTTAATGTCAGTAATATATTACA
>DAIUKI010000500.1:0-2325 GCA_036848255.1 Bacteroidales bacterium
TCCCGGTTAAAATCATTCCCTATAAACCGGAGCTTGAATTTGCAGAAGTAATAAATATCGAAGCCAGCAGTTTTCAGCCGCCCTATTACCCATATAACATCCTGGACGGGAATATCGGGACCATGTGGTCAGCCAATGGTGATGACCAGTGGCTTGTGATGGAAATGAAAGAGCTGTTCAGCATACAGCATGTCAAGATCGCATTCAAGCCGGGGCAGAAGGTTGAAGCCTATTTTGATATTTTCGGTTCTGAAGACAAGGAAACATGGGAGCCGATACTGACCAAATCAGCATCCTGCGGGTTTTCGGGGGACCTGCACGTATTTGATTTCCCGGCATCAAAAGCACAGGCCGAATTCAGGTATATCAGGCTGGTGGGACACTCAAACTCTTCAGACAGCTGGAATCATATTTCCGAATTCAAAGTTTTCGGATTCCGGCACAGGAATCCTTTAAGCTTCGAGGAGCAGCCCGTAAAGCTTTATCCAAATCCCGCCAGTGAATCAATCAATATCCGGATCGATGATGCAACAATGAAGCCCGATTTCATTAGGATACTCAATCTGAACGGCAAGGTAGTTTTTGAGAAAAAGATGGATCCTGAGGTAACTGAACTTCAGATCCCGGTCAATTTCAAGGGGGGGATATATATCGTTCAATTTGGATCAGGCGACCTCACTTTGTATACACAAAAGCTTGTAGTAAACATCTGACCGAAAGTCAGGCTACTAATCCTATATGTTAATATAGCCGGCTTTCAAAAAAGTCTGGTCTAACCGCAAGGTCTAACACAAGCCAAAACCTTGTAACCCTAATCTGTTAAATTTCAGTTAAAAAGACTCGATTTTTTCATTATGGTATGTAATTTGCATTATTCAATTGTACTAAAATCAGATGCAATGAAAACAATAAAATATAAACTGGTGAGCCTCTTCTTCATACTTGGGTTCTTCTTTATTTCACTGAATAGCTATTCTCAGGAAATAAAATTAACCCGTCAGGAAAAGAAGGAGGTGAGGAAGGCACAGCTTGAAGCGAACTTCTGGATACTCGATTCTCTGCTCAATTCAAAGAGCTTCGTGCTTGTGGCAGATTATCTTCAGAACAGATATGGGGACAGGGTAATCGTCACCCCCACCCTGAACTTTATTAAGATCAATAAGGAAAGCGGAATACTGCAGACCGGATCAAACTGGAGCATGGGATACAATGGCGTAGGCGGAGTGACAGCTGAAGGATCGATCGGGAAATGGACAGTTTATAAAGATCAGAAAAGATTGTCATACAACCTGCAATTCAGCCTGCTTACAAATATTGGATATTATGCCGTTTCTATGAATGTCACGGCGGATGGATCTGCCAGGGCAACAATCTCCGGATTGGGACGCGACAAACTTACATGGGATGGACATCTGGAAACGATCGGCAATTCGAGGGTATTCAAAGGGCATAATACAATCTAAAAAAAAGTCCTCCAAAATATGGAGGACTTGTGGGTTGTACTGGAGTCGAACCGGGCCGAGCGATAAAAAATGCCCAGTGGGCATTTTTAGCGAAGGAGCCAGATAGCGTTGTGGGGCGTACTGGAGTCGAACCAGTGACCTCTTGCCTGTCAAGCAAGCGTTCTGAACCAACTGAACTAACGTCCCGGTTTATCAGCAAAAATAATATTTAATTTGTACTTATTGTTATCTGTATTAATCTTAACTTCGGTAACCATTCAGTTAACCGTTAAAACATAAGATTATGATATCCCATGAAATTGACTACAAGATTTTAGGCGAAGACATCCAGTTCGTGGAAATTGACCTCGATCCCGGGGAGACAGTGATAGCTGAAGCCGGAACAATGGTCTACATGGAACAGGGAATCACCTTCGAAGCAAAAATGGGCGACGGGGCAACCCCGCATAAGGGATTATTCGATACACTGCTTTCGGCCGGATCGAGGCTGTTAACGGGAGAATCGCTTTTTCTGACCCATTTCACAAACAAGGGTTTTGGCAAAAGCAAGGTGGCATTCGCAGCTCCATATCCGGGGACAATCATTCCAGTCGACCTGTCGCAGGTCAGGAACAGCCTTATCGTCCAGAAAGACGGATTCCTCTGTGCAGCATACGGAACAAAGCTTTCAATAACCCTAAACCGTAAGATCGGCTCAGGCCTGCTCGGAGGCGAAGGATTCATACTTCAGAAGCTCGAGGGTGACGGACGGGCATTTATACATGCAGGAGGAACGGTTATCGAGCGGCAGATGAACAATGAAACTCTCCGGATCGACACAGGATGTGTTGTTGCATATGAACCATCGCTTGATTTTGACATT
>DAIUKI010000501.1:0-2307 GCA_036848255.1 Bacteroidales bacterium
AAATCTCTTATTAAAAAAAGCCCCCCGCAAAGGGAGGCTTTAATCTTTATCCGACTACAGATGATAAGTTCCTCTGTATTCGTAATCCATCAGCCTGTGGCTGCAGGCCTCTTTATCGTCTACAAATGTGTATGTTGCAGGATCCCATTTCACAGGTCTTTTAAGTTCATTTGCAATATTCCCGAGGCAGCATGTTATTGCAGTACTGCATCCGACCTCGATTGATGCGATTGGTTTCTGGCGCGAACGCACGGCATCGATGAAGTTCTGCATATGTGGTGAACTGATCTCAAACTGAAGACCTGCCTGGGTGGGAGCCGGACGAGCCTGTCCCTGACGACCCTGGGCGGCTGCTGGCCTTTGCCCCTGCGGAGCTCCGGCCGGACGTTCTGCCCTTGGCTGTGGACGGTTTCCTGCAATGTCTGCCGGAATCAGTGAAGCATCAGAACATGCGATATATCCTCTTGCAACTTCGATCCATCCTTTGGTCCCGATGAATTTAATTCCCTGAGCGCCAGGATTATCCTCAAGGTAAGGCTGTTCCGTCATTACAACGCCGGTCTTGTATATATATGTCATATATGGCTGGCCATTGTAACCTTTCGGGATAATCTCAGATGGAGCTGAGCCATCCATCCCGATTGCAGCCTGCGCAATATCGAACATATGGGCACCCCAGTCAGCTGTGTAGCCGTTCCCTGTCTCAAGGTACCACCGCCATGCGCCCCAGAGTGTCTCATTCTGGACAGGATCGAGGGTGATCTGCGGAGCGAGGTCGGAATGATATTTTATTTTATCATCATTGAGGGGTCCGAGCCATAGGTTCCAATTAAGATTACCCGGAATTGGCATTTCCGTAAGATCGAGTGGTTTGGGCGGATCACCAACCTTTGCATAAATCTTTTCAATATGTCCGATTGCTCCTTTCTGCACCAGCTCGATTGCTTTCTGGAACTCCTTGCTTGAACGCTGCTGGCTTCCGACCTGAACGACACGCTTATTGTCATTGGCAACTCTTGTCATAGTAAGCGCTTCCCTGATTGTATATGAAAGAGGTTTCTGGACGTAAACATCCTTGCCGGCCTGGCAGGCATGAATAGTCATCAGGGCATGCCAGTGGTCGGGTGTTACAACTTCCACAACGTCTATATCCTTTCGGTCGAGAAGTTGTTCATACTGTTCGTAGGTATCACAACGGGGTGCAAGTCCTTTTGATTTCTGCCACTCCTCGACGGTTTTTTTGAACCTCTGCTGTTTTATTGAGTCAACATCGCAGCAGGCAACGACCTGAAGTCCCGGAGAGCCTGCAAATCCCCTGAAATCGGAGAGAGCCTGGCGCCCAAGACCGATTGTCCCCATAAGCACACGGTCGCTTGGAGCAACACGGATTCCATTGATAACATAGCTGGGCAGGATTGTGAGGCCCGTCAGCCCGACGGCTGACAACCCCAGGAAATCCCGCCGGTTTAAACCTTTGGTAGTCTTTTCTTTCATTGTAAAAATATGGTTTAGGGTTAATGTCCAATAACTGGCTAAAAATAGAAAATACTTTAACTCGGGTTACGGGGTGCCTGAATATTCTCAAAAAAAATCCGGCTGTGAATCTTATCACTGGCCGGATTCTTAAGTCTTCCGAAGCGGAGATTATTTTTTAACAGGGGCTTTTGATCCGCAAGTGGCGGCACAGGATGCCATGGGATCGCAGCTTTGAGCTGTTTTCTGTGCATCTGCCTGATGAGCTGTACAGGTTGCAGGATCGCATGCTGCTGTTTTTGGCTGCGTCCCTTCCTTGTGAGCAGTACAGGTTGCAGGATCGCATGCTGCTGTTTTTTCAACTGCCGGACTGGTGCATGTTGCCGGGCATGGAGTTGCAACGACTTCTGTTTTGGCTTTTTTTGGATCCTTCTTTGACCCTTCGGCGTTAACGAAAAGGATTACCACAAATGCCAATATCAATAAACTTCCGATGCTTATTAGTAGTTTCTTCATTTCTTTAAATTTTTAAGTATGACCTGCGATATTACTATTTTTTTTGTATTTAACATTAATATGAACGGAAATTCAGACAAATTATTTAATTTTCAAATGTTGAATCCGAAACTAACCTTCATCTGCAATGAGGAAGATACTTATCTCAGTTTTCTTTCTGTTAATCTCCGTAAACACTGTTTTCCCGCAATACACAACTCTTAATGCTCATTCCCACAATGATTATGAGAATATTTCTCCATTCATTCTGGCATATGAAAACCATTTCGGGTCCATTGAAGCGGATATATGGGCAATTAACGGTGAATTGTATGTTGC
>DAIUKI010000502.1:0-2302 GCA_036848255.1 Bacteroidales bacterium
GACAAAAAGAAGACTATTACCGCATTCGCTTTTCTGAGCTATGAAGGAGTAAATATCAACGCACAATCAAGAACATATAATATCCCGTTTTATGGTCCCGGCATTCAAAAACAGATAAAGAACCACAATATTGGAGTGGTTTGGGTTCTGCCGCTATCGACCCATGTAAGAATTAACAGGACCGAAACCGAAACTCCTGCCTTTATTTCTACAAATATTGTTGGATTTGATGCTACAAATTATATTCAGTTCATGTATTCCTACAAATTCAACAAGGGGAAGAATGTCAAAAAGCTCGACCGGAAGACCGAAGTTGAAAGCGACAGCAAAAGCCAGGCAATCATTAAGTGAGAGCCTGGCCTTATTTCGTGCGTTAAAATCCTGCAAATAACAATTAGTATCTGTTACTTAATGCAGAACCCGGTCTTTTCAGACCGCTTTCGGCATATTGAATGGTTTTCTGCCTCCGTCGGGGCGTGAAAGATATGAATCTGCCTCCTTATCATTTATAAACTTTTCTGATTTCCCGTCAAATGTCAGCTTTCGGCCGGTACGGTATGCAATGTTTCCCAGATGCATCATGGCAGTTGAGATATGCCCCTCCTCTATTTCGGCGATAAGTTCCTTGTTATTGCGGCTTTTGACGCAGTCGACAAAATTCTGAAAATGGAAATCTATTCCTGCTTTGGAAATTTCATCGCGTCTTGGATCAGGATCAAGCTCCGCTTCAGTAACAGTTATTGAAGGTTTAGCGGTTCTGTCCTGCATACGTCCTGTACTGAATGCAGCGGTTCCGGCCTGTCCGTCGACTGTCGCCGGTCTGGCCTGGCTTTGAAATACGAGGAAACTGTTACCGGAAGAATAGGCATATCCTTTGGTGCCAAGCCACAAATTGCTCCAGGGTTCATTGGGAGTGGGAAGACTTCTTACTTCAAGCTCCAGGATCGCACCATTTGTATATTCAAATGTAGCAACCTGAAAATTGGGCACGTCCTGGTCCGAATCCTCCCTGAAGGCATAAAATCCCCCGCAGCATGCTATTTTCGAGGGATGTTCATTTATATTCATTCCCAGTCTGAGAATATCCATGGCATGGGTTCCGTTATTCCCGAATTCGCTTGAGCTTGTATCCCAGTACCAGTGCCAGTTGTAAAGAAAATGGTTTTCGTTGAAAGGTATCAATGGCGCAGGGCCCCTGTAGAGATCCCAGTTGACACCCTGCGGAACAGGGCTGTCGGGTTTCTTGCCAATGCTCGGTCGTGAGCGGTAAACTGTGCCGCGGCCCAGGTAAACTTCACCGATAACACCCTCCCTGACCATTTGAACAGCTTTTAAATTAAGCCTGCTGGCTCTTCTTTGTGTGCCGGCCTGGACAATTTTGTTGTATTTCCGTGCAGCCTGAACCATTTTCCTGCCTTCATCGATTGTATATGATATCGGCTTTTCAACATAGACATCCTTTCCTGCCTGACAGGCATTTATTGCCATCAGGGCATGCCAGTAATCGGGAGTGGCTATCGAGATAACATCAAGATCCTTATTCTCAAGCATCTTGCGGTAATCTGAATAAGTTGCCGGCTTTGCTCCGCCAAGATCTTCAATATCCTTTATCGCCTTAGGCAGGAGGTAATCAACACAATCGCAAATAGCGGTTACCCTTGTTTCCTTGATCTTTGTAAAATTTGCCGTATGCCCTCCGCCGTTGTACAATCCTCCGCGATCATTGATTCCAATGACTCCGACGTTTAAAATGTCGCTTGGTTTTGTTTGTGCATAGCCCCTGATGTAGGCAGGTGCCCCGATAGCTAAACCAGCGGAAGCTATCATTGATTTCTTAATGAATGTACGTCTTTTCTCTGTTTTCATAGTTCAGGTAGTTTTAATATTCCGGAAAGCTTATTGTAAATTGGTTAATTGAATAAGATAAAAAAGATCCAGAAAATATTATGCTAAAAATAATTAAAACTATTTGAAAATGAAATGATTTCCTGAACCATGAATTATGAAAAACACATATATTTTCATAAATTATGTTAAAATCAACAACTGTGTAAGACCAAAAGCTGAGATCATCTTGAAACGACATGATAGCAGCCCTGGTATATGTCGCGCCATGAAATATTAACACTTCAGATAAAGTCCGGAGCCAGAATGATATGAGGCAAGCCGGACATCGCCGTTCGTCGGATTATATATTGGTGCAGCTTTTAATGTTTGTATAATTAAGCTATTTTTGTTATTTCCTATTGAAAAGAACAAGAATTATTGATTTAAGCCTGACAAATTCAATTGTGAATTGTTT
>DAIUKI010000503.1:0-2300 GCA_036848255.1 Bacteroidales bacterium
GTAACTCCATCCTTCCCTGAAGCATCAGTTCCCTGGAGCACCAGAAGTAAACTGAATTTATTCTGGGCATACATCTTGTTTTGAAGGCTTCCGATCTTTTTAAGGGTCTTTTTCGTCTTTTCCTCTGTTTCTTCCCTGTCCCATTCTTTATTGAATGCCGGGTAATCCTCGATCTTGATTTTCATAATATTTGGTTTATTTTAAAACCTCTTCAAGTTTATTGAGAATAGGTTGCACTGAGATTTTTGCACTGACAGCCCCCAGCATCCATTGCTGAGGTGTCAGTCGCCCTTGCTTAAACATCCGGTCAACTTCGTCAGCCAGCTTTTTGTCACGAAGATAATCCTCTATCTGAAACTGTGCTATATACCCGTATGAATAATTCGGAAGATAAAGCGGAACTTCAACCATATGCGAATAGATTGAGAGTATGGGTGAATCCTTAATCCCGATCACCGGTGCAAAATACTTGTTCCAAGTATCCCTGGAAATTTTTATCATGCTCTCTTTAAGCTGTAAAGGAGTGGCATCAGGATTTTCATAGAGCCATTTCCATACCTGCATCTCAACCATTCCGACACCCATTATTTCCATCAGCGACCATGCTGCATCGAGTATCTCCATTTTCTCCTTTTCCGGATTGTTATCCTTCATGTCAAGAAGGAACAGGTCGCGGTCCTGGAAAACATATGCCAGAGCCTCTGTAACTGCTGTGTTTGGAACACCCGACATCATGTAATTGTCAACATCATAAAGCGAGATAGTTTGTTCTACATTATGCCCGAATTCATGAACCGCAATACTGTAGCCTTTATAGTCCATCCCTTTCTCCCCGATACGTGTCCGGAGATGGGCATGTGAGCCTTTCATAGCTGCACCTGCTGCATGACCTGACCCTCTTGCAGGATCAACAACGATCTTGTCGGAAAGGTATTTTGCCCTCTCCTGGCTCCAGCCGAGCTTTTTTAGAATCACAGGCAAATGGGACTTAAAAGCTGCAGGGTTGGGGTAAAGTGATGAGGTTTTGGAAGTAAGCAGGTCTTCAGGAAAACTGCTGCGGCTCTTGAACCCGTCATACCAAATGTCATATGGTTTCAGATCGCGTCCGAGCCTCTCTTTTATCAATGCACCAAGTTGCACCAGAAGAGGTGAGCTCATATATGAATCAAAAAGAGCTTCCACCTCTTCCTGCGAGATCTCCATTTCACCTGAGAACTTGCGCAGGATTGCCGTGTTCATTTCAGGATTAAACGGATCTATATCTTTCATGGCCCTGAATATATTTGCTATGTGTTCATAGCGCTTATCTGATTCAGCAGCAGCTTCAACCTGAGTTCCGCTTTTGGTTACCTTATTTGTGAACGGAGCCCATTCATACCCGGGATTGTTGATAATGATCTCAGGTATATCCTGATTTATAATATGTTCCATTACCTTGTAGATCATATCCTGCTTCTCTATACCGTCTTTACCTCCTGCATAACTGGCTTTCAGCTCATCGCGCAGGTTCCAATGCGACAGCAGAACCATATCGCCGGGGAACAGCTGCCTCCCGTCATCTGTAAGCAGGTGCCCCATACATATATTATATTCGGCGATATACATTTCTGCATTCCCGACAGCTGTACTGAGAGCCTGGTTAAGTTCTGCCGGCACTCTTGAGATGAAGTAATCGCCAAGGCGGGCCATTGCCCACTCATTGCGGTTCCATCCGGGTCCCAGCTTTTCCTTTTCTTCGAGGGTGTAATAGGGGAAATTTAGCGCGATGTAAAATGCAATTTTATTTGAGTAAAAATCGTCAGACAAGTGGGAGCTTACCGAATAGGTTCCGAACATACGGTCAATTTCATCTATTTCTCCGGTTGCTTCATCGAGATTCTTTTTCAGGTCAAGTGTTATCTCATTATAGTTTCCGATGAGGGATTCGAAATAGTTACTTATTTTTCTGAATGTGCCTTGCCGTTTCCCGGGATCGGTTATGTAATTGCTCTGTACAAATTTTGAAAAATCGGTCTTTGTGCCATCCTTTTCCCTCCACAGTGATGCGGCATGTCTGACACCCTTTTCAAGCAGTACGGCATCTGCTGAAGGAGTTGAAATTTTGATGCTGTCAATTACGGATGAGATTGTTGCATCACTAATAAATGCAGAAGTGTCAACAGGTGCTTTTTTGGTCTGAGGAGAAGAACATGCAGCTGTCAGGATCAGTATCAGGCTCAGGTAATATGATTTCATAATATAGTATAGTTTTTTGATTCTATTAAACCCACACCCCGCCCAACGCAGAGCGTTGCAGGCTC
>DAIUKI010000504.1:0-2299 GCA_036848255.1 Bacteroidales bacterium
CGCCTCGACGGACACATGGTACAGGGACATGTGGATCAGACAGCATTATGCACCGAAGTTACGGAAGCCGGCGGAAGCTGGTACTATACTTTTGAATATGAGCCGCTCCAGGATGATTATATTACAGTAGAAAAAGGATCTGTCTCCGTTAACGGAGTCAGTCTGACAGTTGTCAATTCCCGGCCGAAATCATTCCAGGTCGCGATTATACCTTTTACCTGGGAAGTGACAAATTTCCACCAGATCAAAAAGGGAACAGTGGTCAACATTGAGTTTGATATACTTGGAAAGTATATTGCAAAAATAGTGAAGCAGCAATTAGGGAAATAATTTCTGGTCCCAGGCAGAGTAATTGTTTGGCAAAATTTGTACACACTGGCAAAGGATTGCTTCGTCACTCCGCTCCTCGCAATGACCCTGCCCTTATTATAATTTCGACTAACCTTTACCAAACCAACATATGTGTACCGTCATTGCGAGTCCGACGAAGGAGGACGAAGCAACCCTTACCGATCAAACAAAACCAACCATCTGACCTCCGTCATTGCGAGTCCGACGAAGGAGGACGAAGCAATCCTTTGCCTATTTATTCCACACCAGTTTCTTCCCGAACCCCAGCCTGTTATCAGTCATCTTGATATAAGTCAGTTCCACGATCCACAGATGTGTATCCATCAACATGGCAACAGGGAAGCGTTTAAGATAGGATCGTTTTGTTTTTTCAGCAAGTTCACCTTCAGGTTCTGAAACTATCCCCTGAAACTGGATACCGCGGATTTTTCCTATAACGAGTGTCTCAAGAACAACAGTTCCTGCGATAAGTCTGTTCTTCAGGAATTCCTTCCCATGCCTGGTTTCAGGATCGGTGGTGAAGACCAGTGCATTTTCATCTTTAAGATAAACATAAAAGCAATTTGCGCACCAGGGCTCGTTGTTAACACTGGTGGCAATGGTTAATACATGATGTTTCCTGAAAAATCTTGCTATCCTTTCATCAATCATTTTCCATCCAACGGTATGAATCGTTTTCGAATCCTGCAAGTGAGATGATCCTTTCGACGACCGTCATGACCAGATCGTCAATCGTTACCGGTTTACAATAAAAATTTGGTGTCGCAGGGCAAATAATTGCCCCCGCACGGGTAAGGATTTCCATATTTCTTATATGGATAAGGTTATATGGTGTCTCTCTTGGAACCACAATCAGCCTGCGTCTCTCCTTAAGGATCACATCTGCTGCCCTGCAGATAAGGTCATCCGAGATCCCGCCGGCAATCCGGCCAATGGTTCCCATTGATGCAGGACAGATTATCATAGTATCATATGTCGACGATCCGGACGCGAATGGAGCATAGAAATTGTTGTTTTCGTAAACCTTCGCAGGGGAAACGGGTATAAACTTTTCTCCCAGCTCATATTCCCATATCTCTTTTGCAGTATCAGATAATACCACTGCAATCTCTGAAGGAGGTTTTTTAAGTGCTTTAATTTTCTCAAGCAGCTTCAGCGCATAAATTGAACCGCTGGCGCCGGTAATGGCGAGGATTATCTTATTGTGTTGCTTTATCATTTAATAGTAACAATCGAAATGTAAAAATAGCAAATATCTTGCCTCTCCAATCACCAATCACTAATTACCAATCACCAGCCAGTGGTCAGCGATCAGGTATCAGCGATTGGCAACTTAGATCATTTTTTTACTACTTTTAATTCATTCAATCCGTAACAAATGAAAAAACTTGTAATCCTTACTGGAGCCGGCATAAGTGCTGAAAGCGGTATAAAGACCTTCCGTGAATCAGGTGGTCTCTGGGAAGAGTATGATGTCACTGAAGTTGCTTCACCAATGGGTTGGGCTCTGAACAGGGAACTTGTGCTTAAATTTTATAACGACAGAAGGAAACAGCTTTCAGAAAGCAAGCCTAATGCAGGTCACTATGGAGTGGCAGCCCTTGAAAAGTACTTTGATGTGCATGTCATCACTCAGAATATTGATAACCTTCATGAAAGGGCAGGAAGCACGAAGATCCTTCATCTTCATGGTGAGCTGACAAAAGCAAGAAGTTCCGTTGATCCTTCCCTGATCTGTGAAATCGGATATAACGATATCAATTCAGGTGATAAATGTGAAAAAGGGAGTCAGCTGAGGCCCCATATTGTGTGGTTTGGCGAAGCTGTTCCCATGATGGATGAGGCAATAAGAATCACTTCGGAAGCTGATATGTTTGCTGTAATTGGTTCATCATTAAATGTATATCCTGCCGCAGGATTAATCGAGCATGCTCCCGCCGGGGCTTTA
>DAIUKI010000505.1:0-2277 GCA_036848255.1 Bacteroidales bacterium
AAGTCTTAAGGTGACTATAGCGTCGGGGTCCCACCTCTTCCCATTCCGAACAGAGAAGTTAAGCCCGTCAGCGCCGATGGTACTGCTAATTGTGGGAGAGTAGGTAGTCGCCCTATCTTTTAACGGAAAGCCCCTCAGATAACTGAAGGGCTTTCTTGTTTTTATGAACTAACCACCTCATCCCCAACCCCTTCTCCTGAAAGAGAAGGGGCATGTTTTAGGAGGAGAGGGATTAGGGTGAGGTCATCAGTCAATGTAGTGGTCTGTTAATATCTTCATAAACCACCTGCCGGGCAAAATACGCTTCAGAATCAAAGCAAGCTTCTGTTCAAACGACGCTACTACATATCTCTGACGTGGATTCCTGCTTTTAACAATCCTTGAGATTTTTCGTGCCAGTATTTCCGGCTTCCAACCATTAGCTTCATCTTTCTCAATTACTGTCAACGATCTTTCGAATTGACCCTGGTATACCCCTCCCAGTGCAAGGTAATTCCTCCGGTTGGCAGAATTGCTTGTATGAAAATCACCCGGATTAATAACAATGACCTTAATATTGAAGCTTTTTACTTCCATCCTGAGCGCTTCACTGAATCCCTCGACCGCAAATTTACTGGCCGAATAGAAAGCCTGAAACGGCAAACCCATCAATCCTCCTATCGAACTGATATTTATGATCATCCCTCCACCATTCCTGCGCATCTCCGGCAATACAACCCTGGTGAGATAAACCATTCCAATGAAATTCGTATCCATCTGTATTCTGATGTCCTCTTCCGGAGTCATCTCAACCGGTCCCCCTGTATGCATGCCGGCATTATTTATCAGGATGTCGATCCTTCCTTCCCTTTCAATTATCGTTTCAACAGCTTTATCAACTGACCCATGATCCATCAGATCCATTTTAAGGAGATTGACACGGCCGGGTACATCACAATCCTTACGTACAGTGCCATAAACCGAATGACCTTGTTCTTCAAGAAGGTGAGCTGTATGCCTGCCAAATCCTGTCGAGATCCCCGTTATTAAGATTACCTTTTTCACAGAATCTTAAGCTCTTTCGCTGCCTTTGTAATTTTCTCTATCGAAATTTCCACCTGGTCCTTTGTATGGGTCGCCATAAGCGAATACCTGATAAGACTGTCCTCCCGGCGGACCGCCGGCGAAACAACGGGATTGACAAATATGCCGTCGGCAAGCAGAGCCTGAGTCAGCAACAGAGCTTTAATGTCATCACGTATGAATAATGGGATTATCGGAGTCACCGATTTTCCTGTATCAAATCCCATCTCCCTGAATCCCTTCAGGGCATAATTGGTAATATCCCACAGGTGGCTGATCCTTTCAGGTTCACTTACCATTATGTCGATCGCTGCAAGTACGGATGCTGCAGAAGCCGGGGTCATGCTGGCGCTGAAGATCAGTGAACGTGAATTGTGCTTTATATAATTAATGGTATCCTTGTCAGAGGCAATAAATCCTCCAAGCGATGCAAGGGATTTCGAAAACGTCCCCATGATAAGATCAACACTATCGGTGAGGCCAAAATGCGATGCGGTGCCTGAGCCGTTCTTGCCCAGCACACCTATTGAATGCGCATCGTCGACCATTACAGTTGCATCATATTTATCCGCAAGAGTGACAAGTTCAGGTAATTTGACTATATCACCTTCCATCGAAAATATGCCATCGACAACTATAAGCTTTAAGCTCTCGGTTGAACACCGTTTAAGTTTGCATTCAAGAGCCTTCATATCGTTGTGAGCGTACTTTAGGACCTTTGAAAACGAGAGCCTGCTACCCTCTATTATGGATGCATGGTCGAGCTCATCAAGCAGGATATGATCACGGCGGCCTGTAAGAACTGAAACAACTCCCAGGTTGACCTGGAAACCTGTGCTGTAGCAAAGAGCGCCATCTTTTCCGACAAGATCAGCAAGCCTCTCCTCAAGCTCAATATGTATATCAAGGGTACCATTGAGAAATCTCGATCCCGCACATCCGGTTCCATACTTCTCAATGGCTTTTATTGCAGCTTCCTTGATCTTGGGGTGATTTGTAAGGCCAAGGTAACTGTTGGAACCAAACATCAGTACTCTTTTACCCTTTATTGTAACGACAGTGTCCTGGTCCGATTCAATCTCCCTGAAATAGGGATATATGCCTGCCTGCATTGCTTTCTGGGGGGCATCGTACTTAGAAAGGGTCAACTGGAGTTTTCTCACTTGTCAGGTTATATGTTTGCGGGACTAAATATATAAAAAAAGTGATAAGGAA
>DAIUKI010000506.1:0-2271 GCA_036848255.1 Bacteroidales bacterium
TTTAAAAGAACAGGAATTTGAAAATCTTATTTTACCTATTTATGAAAGAAATAACTTCAACTGCCGGCAAGTTTTGTCTTGCCATTCTGCTTATACTTTCCATCGGTTCCTGCGTTCCGGTAAATCAATTAAGCTACTTCAATGATATTGATGAACTTGAAAAGCCTGTTGTAAATCCAAAAGTGCAAAAGACAATCGCCCCTTTTGACAGGTTATATATCAGAATACTGAGTATTGATCCACAGACACGTGTGATTTTTGACCTTCCTGAAGAAGCTCGTTATTCAAGCTCTGTCAACAGCATTTTAGGATATCTTGTTGATGAGGCCGGTAATATTGAATTCCCGTTTGTAGGAAAAATAGATGTTGGATCACTCACAATCACCGATGCCGGAGCTAAAATTCAGAAAGCGCTTAGCGAATATGTGGCAAATACAACCATCCTGGTAAAATTTATTGATAATCAGGTTTCCGTTCTGGGGGAAGTCCAGCGCCAGGGGGTTTATTCATTTTCACAGGATAAGCTGAATATCTATGAGGCCCTGGCACTTGGAGGTGGTTTAACACGTTATGGTAACCGGAAAAATATCATCCTTATCAGACAGGAGGGCGACAGGATTTTGCATCATAAGCTGAATCTCGCCGATTCAAAAATTGCAAGCAAGGACTATTACTATATTTTGCCCAATGATGTCCTTGTGGTTGAGCCCCTGAAATCTATTTCCACAAGCTATTCGAACATCACATATACAACAATATTAACATCGGTCACAACGTTGATTGCAGTGTTGTTGTTTGCAGGTTTAAGGATTCAATAAATATTAAGACCATGTTAAAGACCATAGAACCGGATTCATCAATTGCCCCTCTTAAATACTTTATCCTGAAGGTTGCTTCACTGAAGTATTTATATATGGCCTTGATAATATTGTGCCTTCTGATAGCCTTTCTTTTTAACCGATTTTCAGGTAAAGTGTATGAGGCATCAGCGTCACTAAGTCCGGTTGAAGACAAAACATCGACTATTCTAAGCTCAAATGAGCTTTTCTCCAGTTTGCGATCGTTGGAGTCAATGAACAATATCGAAAATGACATAACCAATCTCAGTTCTTTTGATCTTGTTTACTCCTCGGTTAGCAGCATGAACCTCGAAGTTACCTATTACGGTGAACACAATAAGATACTAAAACAGACCACTGAGTTATTCGGGTCGACTCCTTTTACTGTCAGCATAGACAAGTCACACGTACAGCCGATTGATGCAAAAATCTACATCACTGTACTTGATGATTCAACCTTCAGGCTAACTGCATCACAAAAGAGAGTCCCGTTTTATAACTATGTTGATAATCAGATCGTAAGTGAAGAAAACAACTTGGATTTAGATACTATATGCAAATTCAATTCCACTGTAAGCAATAAAACTTTGAGGTTTTCTGTTGCCCTCAACAAGAATTATCTGAGAAAGGATCTTTCTCAGTACCGGTATTACTTTAAATTAAACCATCTTGATTATCTGGCAAAGACATATCTCCAGAACCTTGAAATAGAAAAAGCGTCACCACTGGCTTCAATTATAAATATTAAATTCACTGAAAACAATCTTGATAAGACTATCACTTTTTTGAACCGATACCTGAATTCATTCCTTGAGGAGAATCTTACCAAAAAGAATAATATGGCATCTAAAACTGTAGGTTTCATTGATTCTCAGATATCGGATATATCAGATTCGCTGGTAATATCAGAATCTGAACTTAGAAATTACAGGTCGGCCAACCAGGTGATGGATCTTAGTTTCCAGGGGCAGCGTGTTTATGACCAGATGAACGAGATTGACAATGAACGTGCCAATCTTCAGGTTCAGGAAAGGTATTATACTTATGTTATTAACTATTTTAAAATGAACGAGGATGTTTCTGGCCTTGCACCTCCTTCAGCCATGAATGTAAGTGATCCTATCATAAATCAGATGATAACAAACCTGAACGATCTGAATTCCCAGAGATCAACCCTTCTTGCCGGAAGCAATCCTCAGAAAAACATTTTTATCGGACAGATTGACGCTAAGATTAGTTTTCAAAAACAAATTATCCTTGAAAACTTCACAAACAATCTTAACACTCTTACTCTGTCGCTGAATGAGCTTGACTACCGCCAGAATAAACTTTCAAGGGAGGCTTCGAGCCTTCCGAGGACAGAAATGAATATGGTTAGCATGCAGAGAAAATTCGATTTGAATGATGAAATTTACACTTTTCTCCTTCAGAA
>DAIUKI010000507.1:0-2268 GCA_036848255.1 Bacteroidales bacterium
AGTTCCAGTTCGATCTCAAAAAGCTTGATATTAACTGATTTAATATCATCAATTATTACAGATTCAACTACTTTGGAGCCAGGTAAGAAAAACCGCATCTCTTTATCATCCCATTCGATGAAGTACTTTTTGCTTTTCAGCGAAGCATATCCCATTATTACGAATAATATCCCCTGCAAGAAAAAGAGAAGAAAGCTCCAGTCACCTGAGGGGAAATTAAAATCGAATCCTGCAATTGTGTATTTTATAAGCAATCCCAGTGCGATTAACGTATATAAAATCCCAAAAACCAAGAAGAACTTTGCGAGCCATTCCTTCCCTTTAAAAACCTTTATTCTTTCCATAATAAGTAATTTTAACGACCAAGTTTTGACAGAGCTTCATCAATAGTTCCAACGAAATATATTGTACCCATTCTGTTGCTTTCCCTGATAAAATCCTGAAGGCTTTTGCTTTTAAAAGCTGAAAAATCACCTACAACTGCAAGCCGCATCCTGTAATTTGAGAACTTCTGTAGAATTTCACCGGCAACTCTTGTTTTGAGATCGAAAAAATCAGGATGGAGACTCCTGTCCTGAATTATCATGGTGCTGCTCCCGTTATAACGTGCTTCAGCCATAAGGTCCAGGATATCATCCGGATTGGAAATCAGGTCAACTCCCGGAAGGATCTCGGCTATTATGGCTCCTTCGACTGTTTTATGATATTTAATTTCAGTTGCCATCTAATGGGCTTTGGGATAAAAAATTAAAAGATTATTTAACTCCTCAATGCATTGTGAAAAAAATCAGCCAGTTTCTGCCTGTCCAGGATTCCGTTTGTTCTTACCCCGCTGCAGACATCAATTCCGAATGGTTGTACTTCATCAATAGCTTGTCTTACATTTTCAGGCTTAAGACCACCTGCAAGGAAGACCGGGCATTTTGAGTTATCGCATATTTTTCTGCTAAGTTTCCAGTCATGAATTCTTCCGGTTCCTCCGAGTTCCTTTATTTCAAGGTTTGGATTCCCGCTGTCGAGCAGTAAAGCATCAACATTTTCAGAGATACTGATAGCCATATCTACAGATTTTTCATCGATCACATGGATGACCTGGACTATCCTTACTGAAGGCAAGGCATCTTTAAGCTCTGAGTATGTGCCTTGTGCCAGCTTATCGACAATCTGGATTGTATTTGTAAGGGTTCGTTCATGATGTTTGATTATAGCTTTTACCGAAGTTTCGCTGGTCAGCATGAAAGTGGCTATGGGCGGTGGTACAGTCATCGCTATTTGTCTGATCAGTTCATCAGGGATCGGTCCGGGTCCGCTGGGCATACTTGCCACCAATCCAATTGCCGAAGCGCCAAATTCAATGGCAATCATTGCTTCATCAATACTCTTTATACAGCAGATCTTAATCCGTGGCTTCATCTATTTATTCTTTTCGAATTCAATCAGCTCGATGGGAGCCCCGTTATGTTCGATCATGGCAACTCTTATTCCGTCTGTATGCGAGTTTGGCATTGTAATTACATTGTAATTACGTTGCGCCAGTTCAAAATCGATGTCATTAACTTCAAATGCTATATGTGGCACTGTCTGGATCAACTTGCTGACAGGACTCTCCTTTTCAAATCTCATCCATTCAATTCCGAAAGGGCTGGTACTGAACCCTGAAACGTAGAATTTGAATTGGGGCAGATAAGTCTCCCCTGCCAACTTCTTATTTGTCGGGATACCCAGATGATGGTATTTCCATCCCAGGGCAGATATTACTTCAGGAAGTTCATTATCGTGTCGAGTCTTTTTGCTCATGATTTTGAGTTTTGATCATGTAATAGTTCGAGAGTGTAATCAAGTTTCAGATTTGATTTAAAAAATTCCGCAATTTTTATCGCCCTGCTGCAGTCGGTATTTACCAGTCTGACGACACCTGTGTCTGAATGGAAAAACATGTCAAACGATTTCAGGCTGTAGTTTACCGGCAGTACAGATCTGTAATACCCGGTTCCGGTTTTATTCTTTTGCCTTATAAATATCTTATTGCAATTATGAGGGATTTTTACTTTCTCACTTGAAAGTGATATTCCTAAAAAACCTGATTCTTTGGTTACAATGCCGGATCTGGCATCAATACTTATACTTGATCTGAATGAAACCAGGACCAGTCCGATAAAAGCAATTGCAACTGAAGAAACAAAATCAGCCATCCGATCTTCTCTTTCACCGGGGTTAAGATTTACAAAAAATAAAACGAAAGCCAGTATAATTAGTCCATAACCGGCG
>DAIUKI010000508.1:0-2245 GCA_036848255.1 Bacteroidales bacterium
ACATCCTCCGAATATTTTCTCTCCTGCGAGCTGGTTCAAGCCTGTTGTGCCATCTTTCTCGAAGAGCTCAATGTTCACAGGCCTTTCCCAATCCTGGTTCACGTTATGCGGCACACTGGTACAATAACCTGCAACACCGGCTGTTCCCTGCACATAAATTCCCGTTTCATCACTGAAGAAATTATCCGGGTCGGTCACCAGTGATATCACCGGTAAGTTCATCGGCTCATTGATAAAATATGACTGGGTGACTGTGAGACCTGGAAGGAGGCCATCCTCAAGGGTTTTTACCCTTAACACGGATGTCTGTGTAATCACAATCGGAATCGTATATAATGATGAGCCTGATGTGGGATCAGTCCCGTCGAGCGTATAGAAGATCTTCGCTCCCTGGCTTGCCACATTGATTGCAACTGTTTGAGATCCGGAATAAAAGCCGCCGTTTATAGAGAAACCCGGTGCCGGAGAGATACCCGTCACCATCTGATCGTTATTTATATTCCCGGGTGTCGGAACTTTGAAATAGCCGGAAATTTGGAGGTCATTTCTCTTCCTTCCGTAGGAGATGTCAGTCAGTTGATACGGAAACACGAAGGAATCAATGATCAGTCCCTGGTTATTAAACAATAAGACCTGCTCCCCTTCCTTGGCAAGTTTGAAATTGGTATGGAGTCCATTCCCCGCACCATCAGCGTAAACCAGCAAATAACCATAGGCAGTGATCACAGATCCGGCCCGGAATTCCCACATGGAAGGATTGCCGGCATCATCAGAAAGAAAATATCCGCTAATGTCAATTGTGCTTCCGGTTGTGTTATACAGTTCAATCCAGTCGCAATAAGTGCCATAATCAACATCGGCATTGGTAGCGGCATTAGAGGCCATTATTTCATTTATCAGCACCTGGGAAAAAAGTTCCCCACCCTGACATAAAACAGACAACAGACAGAAATACTTTATTGCTCCCGGCATTTTCATAGGTCAATCACTGACAACTATTAATGGATTCCTTAACTGTAATCGCGGGCATTTGAATGACAGGTTAAATATATAATTACGATTATGCAATGCTAAAATAATATACTTAAACAGTTATTATGGAACGATTCTTGATAATCTTTACAATCATCAGAAAGAAACAGTTGTTCGGCGTATTTGATAATTAGTAATTTTGTGAACCAATAAAATAATTCAAAAGCATTATGAAAAGAGTTCTTCTGTCGGTTTGTTTAATAAGCCTTGCTTTGTTTTCTGCTTCGGCGCAGAAAGCGGATAAAGATTCTATCGCGCTGATAAAATTTGAAAAAGCACTTGCTGATATTGAAGCAAAGGACTTTGTAATTATTGTTGACTCCTATGCAAAGGAAGACGGTAGTTTTGAAACAAATACCGATAACTCGCAATTTATCTCATACGAAAAGGAGTTTATGTTCCTCCAGGGACCGATCATTGCAGATAATGCCCATACGAACAAACTGACAGTATCTGATTACATTCAGGAAACCGATAAAAAAGGCAATGTCAGAATTGCCATGCAGGTTACGGGCTTTTATATAAGGGCTAAAGTCGAGATATCACTGAAGAAGAAGGCAGGCAACTACGCCGATGTCATTATAACACCGACTAAAGGAAGTACCAAACGCTTTTCAGGATTTGTCATACCCGCAGCCAAATCAGGGTATTTTAAAAGATCCAGCGTCATCTGATAAATCATCAACGGCCACAGGAAACGGAGGCCGTTTTTAATTGCCTATAGACTCTCATAGAATCTTAAAATATCTGTAATCTGGCTCTTGTCAGCCCTGGTTACCCTGATGCTGTTATTTTCGACAAATTGCTTGATTTCTTTTGATTTGCTGCCGAAAAGATTCATAAACTGCTTCCGGGACGATATTTTAACAAATTCGCTGTTGATCATCACATATCCAATCGGTTTATAATTGTATTCATCCAGTCCATTGCGAATAATGTGTGATGATCCATGTCTGATAATGTATTTACACGTTCCGTCATGCACCACTTCATAGAAGCCGTCATCAAGATTAAAAGACGGACGCAGCTCATCTGAAAAGTACCTGAATGATAAAGTGTCGTTATCAAAGTATAGATCAAACCGGCTGATGTTGTCACTGTTGAGAGCAACCTGACTTGCCACATAGTTGTGAAATGTCATATAGAATACCTGGCCAAGATATGTATCATACTGAAGGACGAGACCACTGTAAGTTCTTCCTTTGTAAACCAG
>DAIUKI010000509.1:0-2242 GCA_036848255.1 Bacteroidales bacterium
TAAACATCTCTTCAAAAGGGCTGCAAAATTAAGCAATTAATAGGCAATAAAAGTTTTTGAATGCAATTTAGACTTGATTTCTTCCCATTGATTGTGTAAATTTGGTATTCTAAGAGGTGATACATGAAAATCCTGAAAAAAATTTTTAAAGCCTTTCTGATAATAATAACCACTTTGGTCCTTGGTTTCATCGGTCTTATCATCTATGCAATGATTTCCGATTACAAACCGGAAGTAAAGGAGACAATTTCACAGCCAGACAGTCCTGCAAAGCTGGATGATTCACTCACCCTTACACTTTTAACCTGGAACATCGGTTATGCCGGACTTGACAAGAATATGGATTTTTTCAAGGATGGCGGAACAAAAGTTATTACACCAGAGGAAAATTTCCGGGAAAATATTTCCATGATCGGGGATTTTCTGATGAATAATGACACAATTGACTTCATACTTTTGCAGGAGATTGACAAGAACAGCAAAAGAAGTTATCGGATTGATCAATATCAGAGACTGTCAGAAATACTATCCGGCCATTATCCCTCCTTTGCGAAAAATTATGATGTCTTTTTCGTTCCCGCTCCACCCTCAAATCCTATGGGAAAGGTTGTATCCGGAATAGCCACCTGGTCGAAATTCATACCTGAATCATCAGCAAGATATTCCCTTCCTGGCGATTTCGGTTTTCCTACACAACTCTTCTATCTGGACAGATGTTTTATGGTCAACAGGTATAGGATTGAGAATGGAAAAGAACTGGTATTGATCAACACCCATAACGAAGCATTTGATGCTGGCGGAAATATAAGAAAGGCTCAGATGGAAATGCTCAGGGAATTTGTTTTAAATGAATACAATTCTGGGAATTATGTAATAGCAGGAGGTGACTGGAACCAGAACCCTCCCGGATTTAAATCTGCTTTCCGCATGAACAAGGAATTCACTGGTCAGATCGGTAATTTTTATCTTATGGGTATTGAATCAGATTACATGCCAGGAGAATGGAAATGGATTTATGATCCTGCAACACCTTCGTTCCGGACCCTCATTACAGCATATGACCTTGCAACAACACCTACAAGTGTGTGTGATTTCTTTCTCATTTCACCCAATATGGAATCTGTTTCGGTAAAATGCCCTCATCTTGGTTTTGCCAACTCAGATCACAATCCTGTATTGATACAGGTAAAACTAAGATAAACAAATTAGCAAAATAAGTTCTTCAATATCTCTGCTCTTCACATTAACCTGTAAAATACGGAAGCTTCGTAACCATTGGGTCAAAATTCAGTTTCAACTCTATCTCCCTGGCTTCTTTTTCAGTAATTAAATTCTCTTTACCCACTTCCACACATGATTCGAGGGGTGAAAAACCGTCCATGCCGACATTTGCAACTGAAACTGGCAGGCTTAGCCCATATCTTAAGAGATCGTCGCCTGAAACATTTCCTATGAGGGCATTCTGCCCCATAATTTTAATTGCAATGATTCCAATATCTCTTTTAGCTGCAAGAGGTAAAAGCCCATCCTCATTACCGTTATACCTTGAAGCATTGATGACGCACAAGATTGCATCAACATCAAATTCATCAAATGATTTCCGGGATGCATCGTTCCACTTATGAAACGAAAAACCAATGTTCTTCACCACCCCTTCATCCTTCAATTTTAAAAACGCTTTGTACCCTCCTGAAGGGCTTAACAGAATATCGGTATCTTTTATACTATCTATGGCATGCATGCAGTAGAGATCCAGATAATCAGTCTTTAATGTTTTCAACGATATTTCAATCTCCTTCATCACTCCGTCATAGGTCCTTTCCGTTGTTTTTGAGTTGAGAAATATCTGATCCCTGTATTTTGGAGTAAGAAATTTCCCATAACGCTCCTCAGCAAGTCCATTGCCGTACGATCGCGCTGAATCATAATAAGTAATCCCAAGCTTAATAGCGTGGTCAATATGTTTTTGCAGAGTATTTTCATCTGCCACCCAGTTGCAGTAACGTGAGCCTCCTCCAAAACCAATGCATGAAACCATTTTGTTGGTCCTGCCCAATCTGCGTTTTGGCAGTATTCCGGACTTTATTCCGGAAAAATTCCTTTCTGGCAGAATTGTGGCTCCTTTAACGGATGGAAGCATAGCCGTAGTTGCAGTGATGGCAGCTGTCTGCAAAAATCTCCTCCTTGTAAAGTTTATTTTCATAAGGTTTTGTTTTGTTTTTTAATGAAAATTATTCCGGGT
>DAIUKI010000510.1:0-2235 GCA_036848255.1 Bacteroidales bacterium
ATTTTTGCGATCTTTGAAAAGTCTTCCGAACACCCCTGATTTGTAATCCGTGCCTGTTTTAACAGTGGAAATGTGGATTTAGGGGGTTGAATAAATGGGATGTGATTAAAGTGTTCAGGAAATGAAATGGATCCTATGCCAGGTCAATTTCATTCTCATAGCTGTCATAGAAATGATATTCCAGCATATGATACGATGTAACTGCCTGTACCTTAAGGAAAATCTTATATTTAAAATTCCACTTCCAGTACAGGGGGTTTATTCCCTTTTTAAGATAGGAAGCTACAAAGGGATGGACATTAATAATAATCTTGCGTGTTTTGATTTTGCCAACAATGAAAGCCAGATCCTTTTCCAGATCATCTGTAAAAAGAATTGTTGGACGGGTCTGCCCTGTTCCCAGGCACGAAGGACACTTCTCATCTGTGATGATGTTCATTTCGGGCCTGACTCTCTGCCTGGTGATCTGCATCAAGCCGAATTTCGAGAGGGGTAATATATTATGCTTGGTCCTGTCTCCCGCCATTATCTCTTTCATCTTGTCGAACAGAAGCAACTTATTTTCGCTGGTCTGCATGTCGATGAAATCGACGACTATGATCCCGCCCATATCTCTGAGTCTCAACTGTCTGGCAATTTCAGTCGCAGCTTCCATGTTGACCTCGAGGGCATTTGCCTCCTGGTTGTTGCCTGACCGTGATCTGTTTCCGCTGTTGACGTCAATTACATGGAGCGCTTCAGTATGCTCAATTATCAGATATGCACCATGTTTGAAGGAGACCGTTTTCCCGAAGAGGGCTTTTATCTGCTTGTTAATCCCGAAATGATCAAAAATGGGAAGGGTGCCATGATAAACCTTCAATATCTTCTCTTTTTCGGGCGCTATTTCCCTAATGTAACTTCTTACTTCATCGGCTAATACAGGATCGTTGATATGAATACCATTGAAGGTTACATTGAGCATGTCCCTAAGTATGGTCGAGGTCCGGTTCATCTCGCCAATAAATAGCCGGGGTGTTTTGGTTTCCTTTCTGATCGAACTGAATGCTGATTCCCATCTGTTTACAAGCTCCTTCAACTCTGAGTCCAGAACTGCAACTTTTTTGCCCTCAGCCACTGTTCTTACAATAACGCCGTAGTTCTTGGGCTTTATACTCTGGACGAGAGTTTTAAGGCGGTTTTTTTCTTCTCCGCTCTCGATTTTGGAGGAGATTGAAACCTTGTCGGAGAATGGTATCAGCACAAGGTTTCTTCCGGCAAGCGAAATCTCGGAAGCCAGCCGTGGTCCCTTTGTTGATATTGGTTCTTTGGTTATCTGAACAATTACGGTTTGCCCTGTAGTGAGGACGTCGGCAATTTTGCCGTCCTTATCGATATCCTCTTCACATTTTATCTTATGAAGCGGATTTATGCGGCCCTGACGCTGAACTGCTGAAGTATAGTATTTATGCTGGGTGCGGAACTGGGCACCGAGATCGAGATAATGAAGAAAGGCATCACGCTCATATCCTACATTGACAAATGCGGCATTCAATCCGGGCATGATCTTTTTTACCTTTCCGAGGTAAATATCCCCAACAGAGAACCTGATATTCCTCTTTTCCTTGTTTAATTCTGTTAACTGCTTGTCTTCAAGCAACGCCAAAGACACCTCAGAAACACCAACATCAATTACCAACTCCTTATTTTCCACGTCACTATATTAAACTGAGCTAATATAATCTCAACCCCATCGAACATGCTGATACAATAAACCTAAAGATCGCAGGACCTTTAGGTTTAGTATACTGTAACTCTGACTACCCGTATTAACCTACTTCTTCTTATGTCTGTTCTTCCGCAAGCGCTTTTTACGCTTATGGGTAGCCATCTTATGTCTTTTTCTCTTTTTTCCGCTTGGCATGGAGGGTTACTTCTTAACGTGTGTTTTAACTTTCGTAATGAATGATTTTGCCGGTTTAAATGAAGGAATATTGTGGGCAGGAATTATAATGGTGGTATTCTTGGAGATATTCCTTGCAGTCTTTTTTGCTCTCTTCTTAACTATAAAGCTTCCAAAACCTCTCAGGTATACGTTATTACCTGTAACCATTGAATGCTTTATCGTTTCCATAAAGGCTTCAACAGTCTTCTGAACTGTTACCTTTTCAATACCAGTGTTCTTGGCAATTTCATTAACAATGTCTGCTTTAGTCATTTTTCGTGAAGTTTAAAATTCAACAAATTATTTGGTGT
>DAIUKI010000511.1:0-2222 GCA_036848255.1 Bacteroidales bacterium
ATACCAGGCAGTATACAGCGCCATTTCGGTTCCCTGAATCTCGTTCGAATGTATGTTGCCGTCAATATAATAGCCCGGTTTGTGATCAGGATCCCCCGCCTTTTTATCGGTAATCGAAAGAGCAATGATGTCCCGACCCTGATACGACTTGCCGGCCGATTCCATTGTCACAAGTCCGGGATACTCTTTTGTAAGCTTTCTGCATATGTCAGCTATGCCTTCATATGTATAGTATTTATTCCACGATACCTGTACCTTGGGATTTGATGGAGATCCTGCGGCCCTGAAGAATAATTCGGCATTTTGTGACTGAAGAGGAACCTGGATTGATAAAATAAGAATGCAGATTATTAAGTTACCGTATCTTTTCATGATGATATATAGTTGATAAAAATTGATTTTATTCCGATATTATTTTAGTTCAACTGAAGTGGTTACCTGACCGACATTCGCGGCTCCGGCAGAAATGGCAACCTTTCCTTTACCTGAAATGAGCCAGCTGAATTCAGCTGATTCATCCCCCTCCAGTCTCTGTATCGTCTGGACTTTTGATCCGCTGAGAACGGTTTGTCCTGCCGCGGGCTCGATAACCAGTCGCATGATCCTTGTCCAGATATTCGGATCTCCGGCCTCCGTGTTTGTTGCAAGGATGCCTTTGTTATGAACTTTAATTGTAAGTCTGAATACACTCTCTCCCTCATCCTCAGTTTTGACGTCAAGAAATTCAAGTTCGGGATGCATTGCTGAAACCGCAGTAATGAATTTGAAATGCGAGGAAATTAGATTTCCGAGAGTGTCGGGCGGAGGATTTATGATCGAAAAGGGTTTTATTCCTCCAGCTTCAACCGTTTTTCCGGGAAAGTCGGGATGGGTCACCGTGGTCCAGGGAATAAAGGCATCTTTAAGACCGGCCTTTTCGGCAAACTTCAGGAATGAAGCCTCAATACTTTTTCCTTTGTCCGCTGACAGCCACCATCCGGGTGAGCTGAAACTATACCTCCCATAGTGAAAATATGCCCATTCCATAAAGTTCCCCGGGTCAGATCCAGACGGGGGAGTTCCCTTGAGTCCTGTAATTTCGTGATATTTGTCAGAAACAAGCTTATTTATAAGTTCATCAGTTTTCTGAACCGATGTGATTTTTCTGCTTTCCCTGCGCATCATTCCCTGTACCGCGGGCTGATTCTGAACCTGTCCCTGGCCTGAGCCCGGACGTTCCGACGCTTTCAATGGCTGGCCGAGGTTGTCCTGGGGACCAAAGGCAAATACCATGAAAATATTGAATCTGTCATAAAGGAAATCCACAACTGCCCTGGTTTCGGGCTCTGAAACAGGGTAGAGTCCGGAATTGGGGCCAAACTCCTCGTAATTATAAGTAAGATTATGGTTGAAATTAATCCCTCCGGCGCCGTCTTCATTGAACCTGCCGTCCTTGTCATTGTCAATTCCCTCACTGTAAACAAAGTAATTTCCTGTCTGACCCTTTGAAATGTCAGCGGTAATCATTACTCTTTTATCTTCGTCGCTTTCAACAAAATTGCCAGCAGGGTCCTTGATACGAATAAGGGTTATAAGCCCATCCTTATTCAGGTCTTCGCAGGGATCCTCGTCAAAAAGGAAATCCCTGTCGTCGTCTGTTGTTCTGGAGTTCAGGTTCCTTTCATATTTAAGCCCCGAGAAGAATTGGTCCGATGCATCAGGACTCACGTCGGGGAATATATAAAAGGTGATTTTGGCAAGGAGTTCCCTGATATTATTTTCAGTAGAGCTACTGAGAATATTCTCTGCAATTCCAATGGCAAGTTCCCTTCCGAGGATATACTTCCCATCGAGGCCTCCTACAATCGCTACTCCCGGCTTGCTGTCTTTGGCTCCCGTGCCAATGGTTATCAGCCAGACCTCCTTTCCCCCTGCGGTTTTAACAAGCGATTTTGCCGAACACAGATCGGGATATTGCCTGGCGAGTTCGGCGGCCTTCCGGGAGATCGCTGCATGGTCGTGGTATTGTCCCATCACAGGAAATGAAGCCATGAACATGACTATAAAAACCAGGATGAGAATTCTGGAATCTTGTTTCATTGTTTTAATTTATTATTGATAACAGACAGGTTTTACTTTTGAACCAGCCAAAAATAAGCATATTAATTTATTTCCGATACATAAACCTTTTCTTCTGTTATGTGTTATTTTTGTACCTGACTGAGAAAATACCTGATGAAAAG
>DAIUKI010000512.1:0-2189 GCA_036848255.1 Bacteroidales bacterium
CGAACGCGGTATTTATAAGAAAAATAATATATAAGCCTTTCTGCAGCCTGACACTTATTATATAGTCCTGATTTTGTGATAATTACAAAGGATTAAGGAAGTAAATCAGGAAATCCAGTGATTTTGACAAATAATATGGTGGAAGTGATAAAAAATCAGAATTTCAATGCGGTTTTAGTTTGATTATAGCAAAAACTCTATATAAAAAGGTCTTTTCTTGCTTTACCACGGATTCCACGGGTTTACACGAGGCTTGAATCCATGTTCTTTATCCGTTGGCATCTGTGTTAATCCGTGGTTAAAAAATGATCTTGGCTAAAAACCTATTCAGCTTCTATAATTGCCACTATTAAGGTGAACACCGGAAGCAAAATTGCCCCGTAAACCGGATCGTACCATGCGTACAACGTAAAAGGTCCTCCCAGCGCGAAAACCCATACGATAAAGGAAAGGACCGAGATAATTTGCTGCTGAACCTTGAGGACCTTTTGTACCCTCCTAAGGTATAATGGAGTAAGGATGCAGAAAATGATAAACAGCAACCATTGAAATATCCTTATTTCGCTGGCATCTGATAATTTGTTCACAACACCCAGCACAAAAATATAACCCGCCACCAGTTCGGCAGGGATATACTTGAAAAGCCTGTCGAAATATCCGTCACGGGTTACCGTTCCGGCCGGAAACTTTAACTCAGAACCTGACTGGTTTATCCTTTGGAGATCTTTTGTAGTTACTACTTCACGTTTCATAATGGTTATGCGGTTATGTCGAAGTGAAACGGAGACCCCGACCGGAGCGTCGGGGCGGTTTTTTGGTCATGCAGTTGTGCGGTCGTGCTGTCGTGCAGTCGTGGAGTCTTAATAGATTTAGATTTAGATTTAGATTTAAATTTAAATTTAAATTCCAGTGCTCGTTTGACTGCTTTTTCAGCATTGATTCTTCCGTAACCGTAATAAATGCTGTGGCCTTTTGAGTCGTAATCCCCTCCGGCTGGGTCAATTTTATCGGAAGTCTCTTTTATGATTTCCCTGACCTGCTCCCAGGTAAGATCCTGGTTTGCTGAAAGTATCAGTGCCGCGGTTCCCGCAACTCCCGGACAGGAACCCGATGTTCCGCCGAATTCATCTGTATAGTCTCCTTCCGGATTATAGCCGGCTTTGCCCATCCGGTCGGTGGTATAAATTCCGGTAGTAAGAGAATCCGGATGGCCGAAGGGTGGATAACCGAAATCACTGCTCGGGAATGAACACCAGACATTTTTTCCGTAATCGCTGTAGATACTCCTCTTTCCCCTGTCGTTGCAGGCCGCCACCGCCATTACCTTATCAAAGCTTGCATACCCGTCATAACCACAATCCTCATTGCCGTTCCCGGCAGCAAATGTGATAATGCATCCTTTGCCGTTGCGGCCGTATGAAACGGCATAGTCCATTGCCAGCCTCGTGCTGTCGGGCAGATCAATGAGGGTGGTATGAACAGGATCGTCCGGATCGGACCAGTCGCCATCTTCGGGCCCCCAGCTGCATGAGATTATATCGGCGCCATGATCTGAAGCCCATTTAAATGCGAGAGCCTCAGCCATCGAGCCAAGATTCGAGCTGAGGCGGACAGGCATAAGGATCGCCCCGGGAGCTACACCCGATGCTTCAATCCCTGATGCTGCAGCAACCCCGGCGCAGGCTGTTCCGTGATTATTGTAGACATTCCGGGGACGTGGATCATTGCTGTTTGTTGATATATCACGTCCATGGACCACTTTGCCTGGCTGGTTGAATTCAGGATGGTCAATATCAAATCCGTCATCTATCAGGGCAATAACAATATTCTCTCCCAATGCCAGCTTATGAGCCAGATCGGCTTTTACACCTCCATTGATCCGGGTACCATTTATCGAGGTGGCTTTAAGATGCCATTGCTTCTGATGGATCTTTTTCAATCCTCGTTTTCTTATGAGCTCAGGGTGACAGAGCTCAACCTCTTTCATTTCAAGAAGCGATTCGGCTATCTCAAAAATCTTCAGTCCTGTATTTTCGGCAGCACTGACAAAATATGAATTTTTCGCAAAACCGGGACTCTGCTTGATTGCCAGCTGGTTCAAAGCCAGTATCTTCTCGCATGTGCCGGGATTAACGGTGTCATGAAACTTGATAAAAATATTTTCGGTATAAAGGACAACTGTTTTCCCG
>DAIUKI010000513.1:0-2184 GCA_036848255.1 Bacteroidales bacterium
AATCTTGACAGCATGATATTTAATCTCAGGGATAATTATCTTACTATTAATGATCTGAAACTAAATTTTGCAGGAATGGTCGCAATGCCTGAAGATGATATTGAAACGGACCTGTCATTCAAATCGGAACAATCAACATTCAAATCCCTTCTCTCTATGATTCCTGCTTTTTATATGAATGATTTTAAAGATCTTAAAGCTGAAGGAACATTCAACCTGGCAGGAACGGCAAAAGGTATCTATAGCGATGCTGACAGTACTCTGCCTGATATTTACCTTGATTTAGCTGTTGCAAATGGGATAATAAGCTATCCATCGCTTCCGGAACAAATAAAGAACATCAGACTTGAATCAGATATCTTCTTCAACGGGACCGATATGGATAAAACCACCGTTGATGTTAAGGATTTTCATATTGAACTGGCCGGGAATCCCTTCGATATGGATTTCTCTCTTAAAACACCAGTCAGTGATCCTGATTTCAAGGGGACCATGAAGGGAAAAATCGACCTTGCAGCGCTCTCTAAGGCGGTTCCAATGGATAGCATTGAACTTGCAGGATTGATAGATATATCAGTTAGTATGGCAGGACAAATGTCGATGCTTGAAAAAGCCAGGTATGACATGTTCAAAGCCTTTGGAAACCTTAATGTCAGTGGTATGCTGGTTTCAATGACCGGATATCCGGAAGTCAGTATCGGGAACGCAGCTCTGGAATTCACGCCGGAATTTGCTGCTTTGAAAAATGCAGACCTCAGAGTCGGGGAGAGCAGCGATTTTAACCTAAGCGGAAAGCTTGAAAACTATATTCCGTTTATGATAAAAGATGAGGTGATTAAAGGAAATCTGTCTCTTCACTCCAGACTTGTTGATCTCACTGATATTATGTCAGGGATGGCTGTTGATACATCAGCTGCTGACACATCATCGCTTGCCTTAATCAGGGTGCCTGAGAATATCAATCTCAATTTTGATGCTTTGGTCGAGGAGTTTATTTATGATAAAATCAAAGTCCGGAACGTAAAAGGACATATTCTGGTGAAGGATGGAGTACTGAGCATAAAAGAAACAGGTATGGATCTTCTCGGCGGCAGGATGGCTATGAATGCAGATTATGATACACGCGACTCCCTGAAACCATCCATAAAAGCAGATCTCAATATACAGGATCTTGGCATAAAGGATGCTTTCAACACTTTCAATACTATTCAAATGCTTGCGCCCACTGCAAAAGGTATAACCGGAAAGGTGGGAGTCAAATTGAATTACAGCAGCCTGCTGGGTAATGATTTTATGCCGGTTATCTCCACCATAACCGGCGGAGGCAAACTTCAGTCAGATGAGGTGACCCTGGTTGAATCCGTCGTTTATAACACCATGAAGGAAGTATTAAAACTGGGAGGCAATTACAGCAATACTTTCAAGGATCTGAATATCAGTTTTAAAATAAACAATGGAAGGATTTATGTAACCCCTTTCAATACAAAGGTTGGCAATATAAAAATGAATATCGGCGGCGACCAGGGTATTGATCAGACAATCAACTATATTATAAAAACTGAAATACCACGTTCTGACCTTGGTAACTCACTGAATTCTTTGATTGACAATCTTTCGGCACAGGCTTCAGCTTTCGGGATTGCAATAAAACCGGCTGAAATTATGAAAATCAATGTAAAGGTGACAGGAACATTCCTTAAGCCGGTAGTTACTCCATTTTTCGGGAACCTATCAACAGACAGTACAAAGAGTATTACAGAGACGGCAAAAGAGACTGTCAGAGAAATAGTTACCGAAAAAGCGGAGGAAGTTAAGGAAAAAGTAAAGAGTGAAGCGGAGATACAGGCTGATAAAGTTGTAAGTGAGGCCGAAGAAAAGGGAGAGCAGCTCAGGAATGAAGCGGCAAAAGCTGCAGAAAAAATCCGGCAGGAAGCTGATGCCAGGGCACAGAAACTGGTTAAGGATGGTGAAATCAAGGGACCTGTAGCCAGTCTGGCGGCACAAAAAGCTGCCGATTCAATTAGAAAAGAGGCTGATAAGAAAGCCGGACAACTTGTTCAGGAAGCAGATAACCAGGCAAATAAGCTTGTCGAAGAAGCAAAGGCGAAAAGGGAAGAATTGCTTAAAAAAATATAACCGGAAAAAAGAAAGGCTGTTCGTGTGAACAGCCTTTTATATTTTATC
>DAIUKI010000514.1:0-2178 GCA_036848255.1 Bacteroidales bacterium
AGCATCGGCTATTTCAACGATTTGCTGGGTACTCACCTGGTCCTTAATCTATTCTCGGCCTGGTACACATTGCCGGTATTGATACTGTTTTCTATTGTCGTCGGATTTCTGGCCGGCAGCTATCCCGCACTTTTCCTTTCATCTTTCAATCCATATGAAGTTCTAAAGGGGAATGTAAAAAACAGTTTGAAAAACGGTAGATTGAGAAGAGTTCTGGTTGTATTTCAGTTTGCTGTATCAATATTACTGATTGTGGGAACAATTGTCATGTACAGGCAGATAAAATATATGCTCAATAAAGATGTTGGATTCAGTAAAGAGCAGTTGATCGTAATAAACAGGGCAGATGCCCTGGGACCCAAAGTGAAGTCGTTTAAAGACGCTGTAAAGGAAATTCCGGGTGTTGTTATTATTGCCAGTTCCACAGCCGTTCCGGGGAGGAACAATAACGATAATGCCTATTCGATGGAAGGCAGAAAGGATGAGTCATTCCTAATGCAGACCAACTGGGTTGATTATGACTACCTTGATACTTATAAAATGACGCTTGTATCAGGCAGAGATTTCAATGAGTCATTTACCACCGACAAGGAGGCAGTTCTTGTTAACGAAAGCGTCGTTAAGAATTTCTCAATAACCGATTTTGCGACGACCAGGTTTTCCCAGCCAAGAGATTCAGGCAAGATCGATTATATGCCAATAATCGGGGTAGTCAAAAATTTCAATTTTGAATCACTGCGTAATCCTATTCAGCCATATGTTTTCCGGTTTAAGAATGATAATGTATTATGGGGATATTTATCAGTAAGGCTTTCGGGAAGCAACTATTCCAGCACCATAAATGCTATTGAAAATAAATGGAAGGAATTTGTTCCTAATAGTCCCTTGCAATATTATTTTGTTGACGCTGACTTCGAGCAGATGTACCGTCAGGAAAAGCAGAGTGCCCAGATGGCTGTAATCTTTTCAATTCTGGCTATTTTTATAGCATCACTGGGACTTTTTGGTTTAACTTCGTTCACTGTTGAACAGCGTACAAAGGAAATTGGCGTGAGGAAAGCCATGGGCTCTTCAATAGCAGGCATTTATGTAGTAATTTCACGGGAAATTGTTGTATTAATCTCAATTTCAGCTCTGATAGCCTGGCCATTAATTTATTATATTGCAAGTAACTGGCTCGAGGGCTTTTACTACAGGATTAACCTTGGAGTATTTAGTTTTATTGCCGGACTTACCATAGCGCTTGGAATCGCAGTACTTACTATAAGCTATAAAATAATGAGAGCAGCACGGATAAATCCTGCCCAGTCGCTTAAATATGAATAATTAGTCAAACACTTGTGACAGAAAGATGTATAAATTTGAATAAATGTTAATCCAGCTTTATGCTCAGGAATTATTTATTGGTCACATTCAGGAACCTGCTAAAAAACAGGGTATTTACACTGATAAATATCCTCGGATTGGGAATTGCTCTATCGGTCTGTATTGTAGCTTTTTTCAACCACATGTTCAATTATGAATTTGACAAGACACATCTTAATTTCGATAAGATTTACAGGATAAACTCATTCCGCGATATGGAGGGCAGGGAGCAGGAACATGGGATTGTTCCTGCCACACTTGGTTTGCAGGTCAAAAAGGACATTCCGGGGATTGAAAAAGCTGCAAGACTGATGCGAACTGGATCACCGGTCAAGGAAGGTCTTGATATTTTCCCAACCCAGATTTCCTATATCGATCCTGAGTTCCTTGATATATTTACCTTTCCCATTTTGCTGGGTGACAAGAAATCAATTGATAACCAGGCCAATGTAATTGTCAGCAGGACTATGGCCGGGAAGCTGTTCGGGAAGGAATATCCAATTGGCAAATCAATTGTGATTGTAAATGACAAAAACAGGGAATTTGCCTATACCGTCGGTGCAGTATTTGAAGATCTGCCTCTGAATTCAAGTTTCAGGATCGATATCCTCTCGCACTTTGACAATTTTAAGTTAATGTGGGAGTGGAACGATGCTGACTGGAAGGGTCTCACAACATGTCTGTTCATTGAGGTTCCGGATGAGTCGCTGGTATCTCCGATCACTGAGGCTTTAAAAAATTATGTGCCGGTTCAGAATAATGCCAGACTGGATTTCAAGCTCACAAGATACAGCCTTGTCCCTTTAAAGGATG
>DAIUKI010000515.1:0-2176 GCA_036848255.1 Bacteroidales bacterium
TAAAATTAGAACGATTAGAAGTTAAGATTGCTTTTGAATGATCTAAATATTGTTGCGCCATTTTATATTCTGTTTTGGAATATTATGTCACCAAAAGTAGACTTTATTTCTATTGACCATCAAACATCATAGTCTAAAGTACTGGTATAATTATTAACAGTAATTGTTAATCCCTGCATTATGAAGGACAAGTCATGCAGGTTGAGGATATCATGCAACAATAATTTAAAAGTATCGTCATTTGAAAGTAATTTTTAATCCATTACATTTATCCGGATTACTATTAAATACTTATCTGTTATGAAAGTCACGACCAAACAAGTTTTATTAGCCATTACAGCGGTTCTTATCTCATTATCCGCTTATGCTCAGTCACTCAGTCCGAAAATGATGACCCTGGAATTCGACAAGTTGCTGTCAGCCCAGTTCAAACCAGGTGAGACCGGCTGCGCTGCCCTTGTTGCAATAAAGGGTCAGATCGTCTATAAGAAAGCATTCGGGCTTGCAAACCTCGAGCTGAACGTTCCGATGCAGCCCGAAATGGTTTTCAGGGTGGGATCGATTACCAAACAGTTTACAGCCATTGCAATACTCCAGCTGATGGAACAGGGGAAGCTTTCGCTGCAGGATGAAATTACGAAATTCATACCCGATTACCCGACACAGGCTTATAAAATAACAATTGAAAACCTTCTTACACATACTGCCGGTACAAGGAGCTATACAAATGTGCCTGAATTTCAGAGTTATGTAAAAAATGATCTGAAACCTGCCGAGGCAATTGATAAATTCAGGAACCTCCCGATGGAATTCGCCCCCGGGACAAAATGGAACTATAATAATTCAGGATTTTTCCTTCTCGGATATATCATTGAGAAAGCTTCGGGCAAGACTTACCAGGAATATATAGAAGAAAACCTTTTTAAACCTGCAGGAATGACAAATTCCATGTATGGAAGCGACAAGAAGATTGTAAAGAACAGGGCATACGGGTATCAGCCCGATGGTGACAAAACAGTCAATGCCGATTACCTGAGCATGCTCCTGCCATATTCAGCCGGTTCTGTCATGTCGACCGTTGAGGATCTCTATAAATGGAACAGGGCACTTCTGGATGGCAAACTGTTGAAAAAGGAGACTCTCGAAAAGGCCTGGACCGAATATAAGTTGTCGGATGGGAAAGGGACCTACTATGGTTATGGGTGGTTCCTGCGACAGCTGCAGGGTAGTCCGACAATCGAGCATGGAGGAGCGATAAACGGTTATCTCTGTAATTCGTTATATCTGCCGAAGGAGGATATTTTCGTCGCGGTCTTTTCCAACAGCAATGGGAAATCACCAGAAAATGTCTCAATGAAAATGGCAGCGGTTTCAATTGGTAAGCCATTGAATTATACCGAGATACAGATACCGGAAAAAATATTGGATCAGTATATCGGAGTCTTTGAAGATGAGAACGGGAACCAGAGGATGATAACAAAGGATGAAGCAAAGCTCTGGTCACAGCGCAGCGGCGGTACGAAATACCAGATCAAATCATTTGCTGCCGACAAATTCTTTTTCGATGACTCGTTTACAATATTGACTTTCAACCGCAATTCAGAAGGCATAGTCACAGATGCTGTTATCGATGACAGAGGCACAAAGGTAATATGGACAAAAACAAATAAACCACTTCCTGCACATGTTGAGATAAAGCTGGAGCCGGAAATACTGAACCGCTATGTCGGTGATTACCAGCTTATGCCCGGATTTATCCTTGCAGTTACAGTTGAAGGCGACAGGATATTTACTCAGGCTACCGGGCAGAGCAAGGTTGAGATCTATCCCGAATCCGAGACAAAATTCTTTCTGAAGGTTGTTGACGCCTCACTCGATTTCGTAGCTGATGAATCAGGAAATTACAATAAGGTTGTACTTCACCAGGGTGGAAAGGATCTGGAGGGGAAGAGATAAAAGACACAATGTCGATTAGTGAGGATATGACAATCTGTCCCTAGATTTCACTCCCGTTCCCTCATCCACATTGGATTCTGTTTAATTATCATTTTATATGCCGGACATTCCTTATCATGCAGTACGGGAAGATATCCGATGCTTGAGAGAAATTCATTTACAATCTCTCCTCCCGTGAAGGTGAATGTCTTCCTGAACAGTTTTACCCATTCCGCTAATG
>DAIUKI010000516.1:0-2174 GCA_036848255.1 Bacteroidales bacterium
CTTTCTCCCTTTTATGGGTTTCTGCATAGCATGTTCCGGCCCAAAGGAAAATCCTGTGCCGGGAGCATGGCAGATTGACCAGTACAGGAATTTGATTACCGGCAAATCAGTTGCCGTCGTGGCAAACCAGACCTCAATGGTTGGTAAGAAGCATCTTGTTGATACCCTGCTTAGTCTCGGAATCAATGTAGATGTTATTTTTGCCCCTGAGCATGGATTCAGGGATCTGGCTGATGCTGGTGATAAGATACAGGATGGGAAGGATATGGAAACAGGAGTGAGGATAATAAGCCTTTACGGCGGGCACCTTAAACCAACTCCCGGCGATCTTGAAGGAATTAACGTCGTTTTATTCGATATTCAGGATGTGGGCACCAGGTTTTACACCTACATTTCCACGCTTCATTATGTGCTTGAAGCCTGTGCGGAAAATAATGTGGGGTGCATAGTTCTTGACAGGCCAAATCCAAATGGATTTTATTTCGACGGCAATATTGCAGATACCGCTTTCAGGTCATTTGTGGGAATGCACCCGGTCCCGGTCGTTCATGGGATGACAGTCGGTGAATATGCACAGATGCTTAACGGGGAAGGATGGCTGAAGGGCGGTGTGAAATGCAGGCTTACCGTTATTAAGTGTAATGATTACACTCATAAAACCCTATATGAATTGCCGGTAAGGCCTTCCCCAAACCTGCCAAATCAGAATTCGATCTATCTTTACCCTTCTATATGCTGGTTTGAGGGTACAAATATTTCGCTCGGGAGAGGTACCACTTTCCCTTTCCAGGTTTATGGTTCACCAAAACTGCCCGACACCGGATTCAGCTTTACTCCCCAAAGTGTTCCTGGTGCAAAAAATCCTCCCCTTCTGGGAGAGAAGTGCTATGGTGCCGATCTGCGAAATGCAACAAAAGACGGGATCGTCCCATCTCCGAAAGTAAATCTTGAATGGGTTATAAATGCATACAAAAGCTATCCCGAAAAGGAGAATTTCTTTAAACCCTATTTTGATGTACTGGCTTCCGGCCCCACGCTCAGGGAACAGATCCAAAAAGGAATGAGTGCTGAAGAAATAAGGATTACCTGGAAGGATGGATTGGAGAAGTTCGGAGGGATAAGGGAGAAGTACCTGCTTTATGAATAAATGTCTTGCAGTCTTGCGGTCTGGAGGTCTGACGCTCGGCCCCCAGGGAGGGGAGCTTTGAATTGCCGTTATCCCGTAATGCCGTCACTCCGTCATACCTTTAATTCTTAATTATTGCATTTATTTCTTCCCTGGTGATGGCCGGAGATTCATTATTCCGGATTTTTTTGATAACGAGCCGGCCGGTATTTTTTGCTGATTTTCTATCCGGAAACGGTACCTCTCCTTCAACTGCAGGTATAAAGGGCTGGTGAATGTGAACCTTCTTTTTTTTCAGGATGTCATAACCCCATCCATCTCCGTTTTTATAAAGTTCCACTTCATAAAAATGCCCTCTTCCGGCCAGTGTTATTGAAACACCTAAAATTACCGTAAAGAGGGCAAGTATTATTGGTTTTTTCCTGTCAATCATTTTCATCTAACTCGGCATCAGGATCCAATGCCCAGATATCGTCAAAGTAATATGATGAACTTTTTCCGGTGGTCACATATCCGCGGGTTCCTATTGCAAATCCGACTGCATCGGACCTGATAGTGCCTTCAAAGTTTGACTTTTCAGTCCAGAGGTCAGTTGTCGGATTATATTCCCATACTTCAACACCGGTAGTCTGTCCGCCTGTTGCAAGATATCCTTTGCCATTTATTGTAAAGCCCACCTTGCCTGTCCCTTTTATAGTGCTATAATCATCATCAAAAGTCTCATCGGTAATATTGGCTATGGCTCTCTTCTTTGTCCAAAGGTCAGTTCCCGGATCATACATCCAGATATCAGTCAGGTAATCACCATTATCAAAACCACCTATTACATATCCCTTTCCGCTTATTACAAAACTGGAAGCACTGTTCCGCTTGCTCCCACCGATACTCGATTTTTTTGTCCAGACGTCAGTTGAAGGGTCATATTCCCAGAAATCCTTGAAGTAAGCAACGCTGTCACCGGTTCCCACATACCCCTTGTTATTGATAACCATCGCAACAGCTGAACGTCGTGCAGATCCGCCAAAGTCAGCCTTTTGATCCCATGTGT
>DAIUKI010000517.1:0-2131 GCA_036848255.1 Bacteroidales bacterium
TTCGTGGAAAATAAGCGGAATGCCCCGATTCCTTGAGGCTTCCCGGTACTGGCTGCAATATGCGGGAATGCCTGACACGCTTGTTTATACTCCTACCAACTACAGGAACGATTACAACGACGACTACCAGTCGAGGGGCTTTTGGGTCAATCACCTTAAAGAAGGACTTGGATTACCTGTGGACCTGTCGCTTGCTTTTCATAGCGATGCAGGTATCACACCGGGTGATTCTGTTATCGGGACCCTGGCAATATTTTATACTGCTGCCGATAGTGGAAAATTTCCTGTCGGTACATCCAGGATGGCCAGCAGGGATATGTCAGATATTATTCAGACCCAGATAGTGGAAGATATACGGAAGGAATATGAGCCCCAATGGACAAGGAGAGGATTATGGGACAGGCCATATTCTGAGGCCAGGAGGCCAAATGTCCCCGGAATGCTCCTTGAACTTCTTTCGCATCAGAACCTGGCCGACATGAAGTATAACCTCGATCCACGATTCAGGTTCTCAGTATCCAGATCAGTTTACAAGGGAATTCTTAAATATCTCGCATTTGTTGAAAACCGGGAATATATTATCCAGCCTTTACCGGTTACCGGGTTTGCTATTACACCGGTGAGCGGGAAAACGGTCAGGCTTTCATGGGAACCGACTATTGATGCATTTGAACCCTCTTCCGGTCCCGATAAGTTCAAAATTTATACAAGAACCGGCGACAATGGCTTTGATAACGGATTCATAGTTGATAATAAATATACAGAACTTGATCTTCCGGCTTACGATTCCATCTACAGCTTTAAGGTTACTGCCATTAATGAAGGAGGAGAAAGTTTTGACTCGGAAGAGCTTTCTGTCGGAATTAAATCAGGTAACTCCGGAAGTGTCCTGGTTGTAAACGGATTTGACCGCATCTCGGGTCCGTCATGGATCAATAACGAGGATTTGGCCGGAATTTCCTGGTGGGACGACCATGGAGTTCCGTACCATTATGACCTTATCAACATAGGCGATCAGTATGATTTCAACAGGAATAATCAGTGGCTCGATGATGATTCCCCCGGGTGGGGAGCAACATATACTGACAGGGCAGGCAGGGTAAATCCGGGCAATACCTTCAATTTTCCCTATATACATGGCAAGGCCATTATGTCAGCAGGTCTTTCGTTTTTTTCGGTTTCCGACGAGTACTTTACCTCATCGTCGATGGACGACCAGAATTTTAAGGTTATCGACCTGATCTTTGGAGAAGAGAAATCAACACAATTCTTCAGAGACACATCAAGGTTCGATTTCCGCATCTACACACCGGAATTCATGAAAAAAATCGAAAAGGTCACGCAGGCGGGATCTGCTATCTTCATGTCCGGGGCATATGTGGGTTCCGACCTTTTGACATTTGATGACTCGACAACAATAAAGTTCGCTGAAAAAACACTTCATTTTCTTCCCCGGACAGGACATGCAGTGAGGAACGGAAATGTTTATGCAACCGATTATGCAAAACCGGCATTTGCCGGTGAATTCATTTTCAATACCGGATATTCGCCCCCGGTTTACCAGGTTGAGGCGCCTGATGCAATTGAACCAGCCGGTAAAGGTGCCATCTGCTCATTCAGGTATGCAGAAAACAATGCATCGGCAGGGGTGGCATATAATGGTACACACAAAACCGTTATTCTTGGTTTTCCATTTGAAACAATTATGAATGAAAAACAGAGGGAACAACTGATGGGTCAGATTCTGAGATTCTTAAGAAAATAATGATATACTATGGGAAAGGATATTACATCATTTCTACCTGATTCCGACTTGGAATCTCTTGACTATACGGTAAAATCACTAAAAAATTCAGGGGTTGTGGCCGGAATTGTTATTGTAACCGGGAACGGGTCACATCCGGAAAATAAGGATCCGGATATTAAATATCTGAAAGCAGACGGTTTTGCTTCAACTGATTCAGTTAAAAAGATGGCAGATGCCGCAACAACAGATTATGTCCTTGTTTATTCAAAATCATCCCCTCTCGACCTTGGTAAATTTGCACTGAACAGGATGATTCAGGTTTGCGAAAATATGAATGCCGGAATTGTTTATTCTGATTATTTTGAAAACAAAAATAACCACCTT
>DAIUKI010000518.1:0-2131 GCA_036848255.1 Bacteroidales bacterium
AATATTCACACTATTTGCTTATTCCTTCTCCAGGAGTGTCCTGTATCTCAGCAAAGCTTCAATAAAATAGTAATCAGCGTATGTGAGAGGTACATCAACCTCACTTTTCCCGGGAAGAGAACCAACGCTGTGCATAAGGATAAAATTACCGTTTTCACCTTCTTTAGCGAGGTAAGCCGGTGATGAGAGTGAACGTATTTGCTTTTCAGCGACATTAAGATACTGAGCTTTTTTATCTTCCCCCACAAAACTGCTGAGCTCGATAAGCGCTGAAGCCATTATCGCTCCGGCTGAAGCATCGCGGTTTGTGTCAGGAATCCCCGGAGCATTGAAATCCCAGAATGGTATTTTATCTTCAGGCATATTCGGATGGCTGGTAAGAAAATCAGCAATATGCTCTGCCTGATCCAGATATCTCTGCAAACCGGTTTCACGGTACATCACAGTATAACCGTATAATCCCCAGACTTGTCCGCGCGACCAGGCGGAACCGTCAGCAGCTCCCTGTGCGGTCTGTTTTGTCTCAACCCTGCCGGAAATTGTGTCATATGATACAACGTGCCAGGTGCTGAAATCAGGTCTGAAATGGTTTTTGATTGTTGTATCTGAATGAATTACAGCAATTTTGTAAAAGCTTGAATCACCTGTCTGGTTAAAGGCCCACATCAGAAACTCAAGGTTCATCATATTATCAATTATCACAGGGCACTGCCATCCCTTCCTGCTTCCCCACGACTGGATGCACCCTATATTCGGGCGGAAACGCGTTGAAAGTGATCTGGCTCCTGTCAGAAGGACATCCTTGTAAGGCTCATCACCCGTAATCCTCAGCCCGTTACCGTAACTGCAGTAGAGCATGAATCCAAGGTCGTGGGTCTCTTTATTATCTTTTTCCTTTTCAATCCTTTCAGTCATTTCAATTGCATAATCCCGAAACATTTCATCATTTGAGTATTCGTAAAGATACCAAAGGCATCCGGGGAAAAATCCGCTTGTCCACCAGCCTGGACCAGCTGTGACAAGATTGCCCGATGTATCAATGGTCCTTGGCAGGAGACCGGGTTTTTCCTTCATTACATCCGCCATGAGAGTGTATTGCTTTGCGGAAAAGGCAAGGGATTCGTCGATAATCTTATTCAGGGATTTTTCTGTGTTACAGGAAGAGAGAATTACAAAAAATGCAAAACCTGCTACAAGCAATCTGTTTTTCATAACGGATCAGGATTTAATTACCAATGCAAAATAACTTAAGTTTAATTGTAAATCAAATTTTGTTAAATTTAACTACCAAATTAATCTGTTAACCCATGAAAAAGAAAATCCTTTTACTTACTGCTTTCGTCCTGGCTTGTGTTATAACCGGCGCTCAGAATGTAGGCTCATCACCTGAATTTATAAAGGCACTCACCTCCGAATGGAAAGGGGAACGTTTCCCTGACGGAAGGCCGAAGGTTGCTGATGCCATCATCGAGAGACTTAAGAATATTTCGATTGAGGAAGCCTGGGGAGTTCTGCGTAATAAGGGCTATCAGAACCAGTTCGAAAGCGATTGGCAGATAATAAATCCTGATGTTCCCATGACTGGCAGGGTTGTCACTGCCCAGTATATGCCACTGAGGCCGGACCTCGAAAAATACGTTAAAGCTCAGGGGAAGATTGAAAACCGGGCACAGCAGGGAGGTACAAACTCATGGCCAATTGATGTTCTTGTAGATGGAGATGTTTATGTTGCCGACAGTTATGGTAAAATCGTCGATGGAACTCTTATTGGAGATAATCTGGGTAATTCTATTTACTCCAAATCCAAAAGGGGTGTTATCTTTTATGGCTCTGTCAGGGACCAGGAAGGATTGAGCGAGATAAAAGGATTCAACGGCTGGATCAAAGGACAGGATCCTTCCTATATCCAGCAGATGAGTCTCGTTTCAATCAATGCCCCGATCAGGATAGGCAGGGCTGTGGTCCTTCCCGGTGATGTGGTGCTTGCAAAAAAATATGGAGTCATTTTTATCCCGTCTCACCTCGTAGAAGACCTGGTTATTACATCGGAAGTTACCGCCTTGCGCGATGAATTCGGACACCTGCGCCTTCGTGAAGGAAAGTACAAGCCCGGACAGATCGACAGTCAGTG
>DAIUKI010000519.1:0-2111 GCA_036848255.1 Bacteroidales bacterium
TGAAATCATGAAATTGCACGAGGCGTTTTTTATGAAATAGAGATAAAAATATATTATCTTGATTTTTTTGATGAATGGAGTTTAATCAAATTTGAAACAAATCATTCAGTTGATGTACGCAGGAAATTAAGGGTCCATTAATGCCAAAATGCCTCAATTTGAGGCACTTTGGATGGATGATCATTTTTTTGTTTAAACTTTATCCATTAATTTTGGTTAACTGAAAACTATGAGAGCCCCTGATATATTATTAAAACAGGGACAAATTTGACAAACCAGACTGACCAGATGTTAAAAAGTTACCTTGAAATAAGGGAATTCCTCAGGGAAATAATTTCTGAAATATTTAAAAAGCATTCAATGCCGAGATGGATGCTTTTCCTGCACGATATCGTCGCGGTCTTTTTGACTTTTTTATTCGCCTATCTTCTGCGTTTCAACCTTGCTCCGGGTGATTTTGAATTGAACCATGCAATTATACACGGTTTGATAGTTTTGTTTGTCTACACGGTCTTTATATTGATTTTTCGTTCATATGCAGGCCTTATAAGGCATACGACACTGACTGACGTGACGCTGGTCTTTGTTTCTGCGAGTGCTTCAGCGTTTGTTCTTATACTACTTTCACTTGGAGAAAAGCAATTGAATTTAAACACCCATCTGGTAATTCCTGTTTCAATATTGTTGATACATTATGTATTAATTTCGGTTTACCTCTTCTTTACCCGGATTTTTGCAAAAATGCTCTTCATGTTTGGTACACAATCAATGAGAATTAAAACAAGAAGAGTACTCATATACGGTGCTGGGGAGATGGGCTTTATTGTAAAAAGAGTTCTTTTAAGCGACCCCAGAGGAGGCTTCAGCGTAGCAGGATTCATTGATGACAAAAGGCACCTCCAGGGTAAGAAAATCAATGGAATTCAGGTATTTGGGCCAGATATCTTAAATTCCGATTTTATAGTCAGACATAAAATTCAGACACTCATTCTGGCAATCAGCGACATACAGCCTTTAAAAAAGAGTAGTATCATTAAGAAATCTATTGATTTAAATATTGAGGTGCTCGAGACGCCTGCCATTGAGAAATGGCTTAATGGACAACTTGAAGTAAGGCAGTTAAAGAAGGTGCAGCTTGAGGATCTGCTCGGCAGGGATCCTATCAGTCTTGATATGGAGACCATCAGGAAGGGATTAGCCAGGAAAACCATCCTTGTGACAGGCGCTGCCGGATCAATAGGTTCCGAGATAGTCCGCCAATTGTCAAGGTTTGCTACCCATAACATTATTCTTGTTGATCAGGCTGAGACACCGATATTCCATCTTGAGAATGAGCTCCGGAAAAGCTTTGGTCATATGAAATTCATATCCCGGCTTGCAGATGTGACCAATACTGAAAAGATGGAGCTAATATTCCATAAATATCATCCGGATATAGTGTTCCATGCCGCTGCATACAAGCATGTTCCACTTATGGAAGCTAATCCCCATGAAGCTCTAAGGGTGAATGTGGGTGGAACAAGAGTTATGATCGAGCTTTCCGTAAAACACGGTGTGAAGAAATTCGTAATGATATCCAGCGACAAGTCGGTAAATCCGACTAATATAATGGGTGCTTCAAAAAGGGTATGCGAAATGCTGGTTCAGACCAAGTCATTGAAGGAGGGAGTAAAAACCCAATTTGTAATTACACGGTTTGGAAATGTTCTGGGATCAAATGGTTCAGTTATTCCGTTGTTTAAGAAGCAAATTGAGGATGGAGGTCCGATTACAGTTACACATCCCGATATAACAAGGTACTTTATGACCATTCCTGAAGCTTGTCAGCTGGTACTGGAAGCAGGGTTCATGGGAAAAGGGGGTGAAATATTTGTATTTGATATGGGTAAGCCAATTAAAATAGCAGATCTGGCAGAAAATATGATCCGTCTGTCAGGACTGGAGCCCGGGAAAGATATAAAGATTGAATACACAGGTTTACGTCCGGGGGAGAAACTTTACGAGGAATTGCTTTCTGCCGATGAGGAAGTTCTCCCAACGCACCACGAAAAAATAAAGGTGGCAAAGGTTGACAAGAAAGATTATAAGGCAGAAATACTTAAGGTAATTGC
>DAIUKI010000520.1:0-2107 GCA_036848255.1 Bacteroidales bacterium
TTATTCTGCCCGGGTTTCTGTTGTTTGGGCTGATAATGATACCGATAGGAATTGCGGTGTCAAGGAAAAGAGCTGCGGCATCGGCCCAGGATGAAAAACAACGGTTTCCGTCGGTTGATCTGAACAATCCAAAACACAGAAAAGCATTTATAGGTTTTACAATAGGAACGGTAATTATTCTATTCCTTTCCACTTATGGGAGTTTCGAGGCATATCATCTGACAGAATCAGTGGAATTCTGCGGGACACTTTGTCATAAGGTCATGGAACCTGAATACACGGCTTACCAGAACTCAAGTCATGCCAATGTTGCATGTGTTGAGTGTCATGTTGGATCAGGAACCTCATGGTATGTCAAATCAAAGCTGTCAGGATTGCACCAGGTTTATGCCGTGGCAACAAAAACATATCCTTCACCCATTGAAACGCCCCTCAATGACTTGCGTCCGGCAAGAGAAACATGCGAAAGATGCCATTGGCCTCAGAAATTCTATTCCAGGAAACTTCATTCAAAAAAGTACTTCCTGGCAGATTCACTTAACTCTGAGTGGGATATTGTACTGCAGATGAAAACCGGACCAGAATTCAGTGATCTTGGCTTTTCAGAAGGAATACACTGGCATATAAACCCTGATATCAATATTGAATATATTTCTGAAAATGACAAACGTGAGGTAATAACATACGTGAAGTTCACAAATAAAGCCACCGGAGAGATTGAAATTTACAGAAATCCTGATAACGAAATATCTGACAGTACTATAGCTGCAACCTTAACCAGAACAATGGATTGTATAGATTGCCATAACAGGCCTTCTCACGATTACAAATCCCCGCCAGTTTATTTTGATAAGGCAATGCTTACGGATGAAGTGTCGAAGGATATCCCTTATATTAAAAGAACAGCGATGGGAATTCTCAGAAATACCTTCACTGATAAGGACACTGCCTTAATGCAGATCAGAGACGGGATCATCAATTATTACAAGACTGATTTTGGTGACTATTTTGAAAAAAACAATGCCAGTATTGATCAATCAGTAGTTGCACTGCAGAAAGCTTACAGCCAGAATACTTTTCCATCAATGAAGGTAACTTATGATGCTTACCCCAATCATATCGGACATCTTGAGGTAGAGGGGTGCTTCAGGTGCCACAATGATGTGTTCACATCAGAAAATGGGAAGAAGATTACGAAGGACTGTAATCTTTGCCACACAATTATTGGTCAGGGCAAACCGGAAATGATGGCATACACAAATATCAGGGATACCCTTGAATTCCAGCACCCCATTGATATTGGAACAAGCTGGCAAGAAGCCAACTGTTCCGATTGCCACAGGTATTTGTATTGAGCCAGGCTATCTTAAAGATGGCCTTCCATAATTTTAAGTATTTTTCTTCTGCGTCCAACCAGGTCAGTGAGCTCTATCACCATATCGGGGTTCACGAGTTTTGCCATTGGAATAACGAACTGTTCAGTCTGATCGAGGTAAACTGAAATATGCTCCGGGGTCTGAGTGTCGCGGTGAAGGTCTGTAAGATTGCTGATCCTGTCAGCACATTTAAGCAGTAATGCGTTTTTTGAACCCCAGTCAAGTACCCGTTGCAGGTACTGGATCTTGGTTTCTTCCCTTTGCTTCGTCACTTCAAGAACAAGATTAACCACCTGGTTTCCTTCATTGTCTATCCACCTGATCTCATCCACCTGTGTCTCCGGCAGGTCTTCAAGAAGGTCATGAAGCAAGGAGGCCTTAAGCAATACGCTATCATAAAAGAATTTGTAATCAAGCAGGATCCCGAGAGTGGAAAAACAATGACGGAACTGATTGCCTCCCACCTGGCGCTGCACTCTGATCAGAGCAGTAGCTTTCAGGATATAAGGCGCAAGAACAAGATTTTTAAGGATCTCCAGTTCGGACATATAAGGAAGGTTAGGCAACAGACAAAATTAGCAGGATTTGTCCCGAAAGCAAAAAAGAAGCCATAAAATTAAAGACAGGCAAGAAGGGCAATGTGACCTTCAAGCGGGTAACTGATCAGGCATTACCTGTGTTATCCTGAACCTTCAGGATAAGCCGCAATGAACTGTTTTTTGTGAAGTAAT
>DAIUKI010000521.1:0-2101 GCA_036848255.1 Bacteroidales bacterium
AAGCCAAATGTATATGAAAATACCAATGACCCTATAAGAGCGGTTTATTCAAGGGTTGCGGTTGGAATTATGCAGACCGGCGATCCTGTTCCGGAGGCTCAGCCTGATTTAAGGCCTGGACAAATAATAATTGCAGATATTAACGGATACAAACGGGATGATAACGGCGATCCTGCTGTCGAGAACGGAAAGTTCATGCTTACAGGGATGCCTGATGGCATTATTGATGATGCTGATACAAGATTGTTTGGAAGAACTGACCCCGGTTATATTGCTGGTTTGTCAAATCATTTCAGATATAAAACTTTTGATTTAAATATTGAATTGAACGGAATGTTTGACAGAGCAATGATGGACCCCACATACATGGATTTTGGTGTCTCGGCAGATGGCATTGCTCAATACGGTTATAACGGTTTAAGAATACTGACAACCAGATGGACACCCGATAACCCATCCACTACCCAGCCAAGTTCATTTTTCGGGTGGTCGAGATACGGATACGGCGATTGGTTTTATGAGAAAGCATGGTTTATCCGTCTTCAAAACATATCACTGGGATATACACTTCCGGCATCCATTCTGAACCAAAAGGTATTTTCCAGCTTGCGCGTTTATTTTGATATGAATAACCTGTTTGTATTTACACCTTACAAAGGACTTGATCCCGAAACTGATGCCTATGCCGCTGCCTATCCAAATGCAAGAACATACACATTTGGACTCGACGTTACATTTTAATACAACCTATTAGAAATAAAGAAGATGAAAAAAATGCTCAAATATACAGTACTGGTGTTGCTTCTGTCATCTTTGCATAGTTGCACCAAGTTTGATCCGATTGATTATTCGGAAATTAATCCGTCAATATTCCCCAAAACTGAAGCCGATATACAGGCATTGGTATTATCGTGCTATTATCCACTGAGAGGCAACTGGTGGGATGGAATAAACTCTGACTCAGAAAGAGGTCAGATGTTTGTCAACGATGCTTGCACGGAAGTCCTGATGGGGAAATTCGGATCTCAGAAGCTGTGTTCGGAACTCTCATTCAATGAGACAAATAATGAGGTCACTTATTTCTACTACACCAGGGATGAGCCTTATGGATTTTTTAGCAAGGTCAGCCGTTGTACTTTAGTGATGGATGCCATTGAAACCAGCAGCCTGAGTGAGGATGTAAAGAATAAATACCTTGCTGAAGTACGTTGCGCCAGGGCATATTTGTCATATATCTTATTCGACATGTACGGACCCCTGGTAGTAGCTCCCCTGGAAGTTTTAAAAAATCCTTTGAAAGAAAAACCTTTGCCCCGTCTTACCAATGATGAAATGGTCAAGTTTATTGAAGATGACCTGATATTTGCAGGAGATAATCTTCCACTGCCAAAAGATACTGAATATGGAAAATTCAGCAGGGGCCTTGCAAAGACGCTGTTAATCCGTCTTTACCTTCATGAGACTGTAAACGATAAAACCTACTACAATAATGTTGAAACTCTTGCAAGGGAACTTATGGGAGCAGAATACGGATACTCCCTGGTAACAGATTATCCTTCGCTTTTTCAGCGTGAGGGAATGAGTAAAAGTAATAAGGAATATATTTTTGCGATCCCTTCTTCACAGGCCGGGCCAAACACATCACAATGGCTTATGATGGCAATGCCTCCTGATTCTGATTCTCCTGTAAAAGGATGGGGAACTGTACAGAGCTCATGGTGGTTTTATGATACCTTTGAAGCAAATGATACGCGGAAAACATACCTGATCACTGAATATGTCAGTTCAGATGACAATGCACTGGTGAACAGGGCAAATCCGAGGGCTACTATGGATCTGGGACCGATACCCCAGAAATACATGATGGATCCCAGTGTTCCGGGTAACAGCGGATTCAGCAAACTGGATATAGTTGTATACCGGTACCCTGAAGTGTTATTGTCTTTGGCTGAAGCCATTGTCATGAAACCATCAGGCACAGTAAATGCTGAAGCACTGGAGCTGATGAACCAGGTTCGGAGAAGAGCAGGGTTAAATAACAAATCTTTAATCGATTTCCCAACCAATGAATCCTTTATCGATCAGTTGCTTACTGAGCGCA
>DAIUKI010000522.1:0-2098 GCA_036848255.1 Bacteroidales bacterium
AACCAGTAGGATAATTTAACTACCAGGCCGCGGTTTTTGGCTTTGTAATCGCCTGTGTACGGACTTCCGAAATTGTTATTCAGGATATCCGATGCATATGAGTTCTCCGTATAAACTATAAACAGATCCGATACCGGTGCAAACCTCCACTGGAACCTGAGATTCAGATTCAGGTTATCGATCTGGTTATTGTACTGGATAAAGCTTGTGAAGAACAGGTCATCGGTAAATGTAAAATCAAATCTTGGTCCTATAAGAAGAAGCTTAGCGCTGTTATATGGCGACGGAAGTGATATATCGTTATATGTGGTGACCAGCGCAAGACTCCCGTATGGCTGAACGCGGTAGTTGAGTTCTCCGTTAAGGGTCAGCCTGTTACCGTTGTAATAGCCTCCATATCTGCCGGTAAGGATATAATTAAGCATTTTGCGGTTATCAGAGGCGAATGATGCCCCAACCTCATTCCAACTGAAATCATCCCCCTCATCCAGTTGCAAGCCTCCGGTGTTGGTAGGATCAAACGGTTTAAGAAGCCTTATGAAGCTGTTCCTGAAATCAACAGAGATTGAGCTCTTATTCAGCCAGTCAATATTGTATGAAAATTGTGTCTCCCTGTCAGTAAGTGAAAACGATGAATAAGGATCCATATAGGTATCCAGCTTTATTCCGGGGCCATGGCTTATTATTCTGCTGCTCTCCGGGAAAAATTTGTACTGGAAGCTGCCATTAATCTGGTAATAATTTGTTCTTCTTACATATCCGGTCTCTGCATTGTATCCTGCACCTGTAAGCGCCTGATTCAGTGTGGCGGTTATGAACTGCGATGAATACGTGAGGTTGGCAGCAACGGCAGCATCTTTAAATGTTATGTTTTCAGGAAGATTCTGATGATAGTAAACTTTTCCGTTCCACCGGTTATCGGGACTGGCAAGATTATATTCAATCCCGGCGATCCGGTTGAATTTGTTTCCGGTAAATGTCTCATCGTCATTTACATCGAGCACCTGCTTGTTTATCATAAATGCTGTGATGCTTGACCTGCTGAAAATAAGTCGTTGAAGTGCTGCAACCATATAGTTGGCGGCATGGATCTCATCCTTTTTTCCTGTCTGTATATCCATTATCCCTAATCTCCACCTGTCGCCGATGTTTCCGCTCAGGCGGGCTCCGGCGATGACCGGATTGTCGAGCCCGATTCTTCTCGAAAAGAAAGGTCTCACCCTTTCGGTCCCGAGGCTTGCGAACAGGTCGCTGTTTTCAAGATAGAATTGCCTCTTTTCAGGAAAGAAGAGCTCGTAACGGTCGAGGTTAGTCTGCTGTTTGTCAACTTCAACCTGAGAATAATCGGGATTAATTGTAAGATCAAGATTCAGGGATGTTGAAAGTATCGCCTTTGCATCGAAGCCTCCGTTCCATTTCCATTTCGTATTTTCTCCGGCTTCATTGTCCCTTGTTACCTTACCGGTGACATACGGAATAGCGGAAAAACGAAGACCTGCCTCTTCCCTTGGTTTATCCCAGACCAATGTTCCGACGAAAGGAAGCGAGCAATGTGGAAACTGACGCGGCATGGGTGCCCAGGCTGATTTTTCATTATTTTTCAGGTCCTGGCGCCCGAAATTAATACCCCATTCCGTATCTCCGCCAAAATATCTTATGCTCCTGAAGGGAATACTGAACTCTGCAACCCAGCGGTCGTCATAGCTTTTAACTGCAGATTTCCACTTGATATCCCAGCTGTAATCAACCCTGGTACCATCGTACTGCAGTCCTTCGGTCTGAGCGCCTGCAGGGGAGATCCCAAATGCAAATCCATTGGTCTGGTCGTTATATGTATTGAGGAAAAGCATAAAATTGTCGTTCTTCATAAAAGTGTAATCCCTTCGCAGCGATTCGACAGGTCTTTTTCCGGGGGTTGGATCATGGCATATTATGCCGACATAGAAATTTGTTTTATCATATGTGAGCATTACTTCTGTCTGAGCTTTGGCAAAACCCGTGTCGGTAGGAGTTACCCGCTGAAATTTTTGGGTGCGTTCCGCCGATAACCAGGGCTCCTCGTCAAGGATACCATCGACAGTTACCGGTTTATCGATTT
>DAIUKI010000523.1:0-2096 GCA_036848255.1 Bacteroidales bacterium
CCCTTCAGGATATCCCTTATCTGACGGATCGATTCGTCATATTCCGATGGTGTCTGGTTGCCGATACACGGAGCCTTGCAGTTTCCGATGTGAAACTCGAGACATGGCCTGAATTTTCCGGCTGAAATATTGGTTTCGGTCAGACTGTAATTACATGTCCGCAGTTTATACAATTGCCTTATCAGGGTCAGCAGGGTTTTCACCATAAGTCCCGATGTATATGGCCCGAAGTAAAGTGATCCGTCCCTGATTACATTTCTTGTGCTGAATATCCTTGGAAATGGTTCGTTCTTTATGCAGATCCGGGGGAATGTTTTATCGTCCTTTAGAAGTATGTTATACCTGGGCTGGTGCTTTTTTATAAGGTTATTCTCCAGCAGCAATGCATCTGATTCATTCTCAACGACAATATGCCTGATGTCGGCTGCCTTTCTGAGCATCATCGTTGTTTTACCTGACTGGTTTTTTGCAAAATAGGAAGTGACTCTTTTCTTTAGGCTTTTGGCTTTGCCGATGTAGATTAACTTCCCCCATTCGTCAATAAACTGGTAGACCCCCGGGTAATCGGGAAGCGAACTCAAAATTGATTTTATATCCTTAATATCTGACATAGGAAAAAAATTCCTGGTACGAAGATAGTAAATGAAAGGGATTGCTTCTCCGCCTAACGGCGGATCGCAATGACGGAGGTCGGATTGTTACTTAATCTTTAAACAATGATACAAGTTTGAATTCCCTTCCGTCAAACAATCCTTTGTCGCTAATCTTCAATTCCGGAATTACAAGCAAAGCCATGAAAGATAAAGTCATGAAAGGGGCAGTCAGACAACAACCGTATGATTTTACATCGGCTGATAGTTTTTCATATGCCGATGCCACTTCACCCACAGGGTCGCCGGACATTATTCCACCCACTGGAAGCGGTAATGAGTTTATTTTATTTTTATTTGCGACGGCAAGTCCGCCTTTCATTCTGACAACTTCATTTACTGCAGCAGTAATATCATCATCATTTGTTCCGGCGCATATTATATTGTGGCTGTCGTGAGCAACGGAACTGGCAAAAGCACCTGATTTAAGTCCGAATCCCCTTATAAAACCAACGGCTGGAGGAAGATCCCTATACCGGTCCTTGACAACAATTTTCAAAATATCTGATTCAGTATTTGTTTCAAGTATTTCACCACTTTTTACACTCATTATAAATTCTGTAGTCATCAGGCTTCCGTCGATTGCAACAATTATCCTAACCTTTCCGCCATCTGCGGTGATTTTAACATCTTCCGCATTTATAAAGCTGCAATTGAAATTATTTACCGGTTCCGTTTTCGCGTAATTAAAGAGGACACCGTTTTCATCAAACGCCTTTGTGCCATCTATCCAGGTTTCGAGAACGTTCATTTTTCTCAGATCATCGACAACAATTAAGTCAGCCGGCTGACCGGGCTGCAGAAGACCTGTTTCCAGACCATAATGGATTGCCGGATTGACAGTACAGCTTCGCACCACATCAAACACATCAAATCCTTCGGATATAAGTTTTCCCACAAGTTTGCCAATATGCTGCCTGACCAGCATTTCAGGATGAAGATCATCGCTGCAAAGCATTATTTGATCCGGATTCGTTTTATACAGGTCCTTAAGTGCATCAAGATTCTTTGCGGCGCTTCCTTCACGTATAAGTATCTTCATTCCGAGGGCAATTTTTTCCCTGGCTTCATCAATCGTCGTACATTCATGATCTGTTGTTATTCCTGCAGCAACATATTTTCTTAAATTATCCCCCCTGAGACCAGGTGCATGACCGTCAATGGGTTTATTTAGTTCCCTGGCAAATCTGATTTTTTTCATTACTTCAGGATCATTGTAAATAACTCCTGGAAAATTCATCATTTCAGCAAGATATTTTATCCCTGGCAGCTCCAGTATTTCCTTAACCCCGGCAGAATCTATTGTAGCTCCGGAGGATTCGAATGATGTTGCCGGAACGCACGATGGCGCTCCGAAAAAAAACTTGAGCGGTACCCGCGTCGCATCATTTATCATAAATTTTATACCCGGAATCCCGAGCACATTAGCTATCTCATGAGGATCTG
>DAIUKI010000524.1:0-2077 GCA_036848255.1 Bacteroidales bacterium
TAAAATTACAATCTATCATTAAGGCAGGGTCACTTATTAATGGCCAATACTTTCTTTATTGCTTCAAGATTCCTTTGATTCATTATGTTTTTCCCTTCAGGAGTATACATGTAGTCTATTCTGTCCTTGTGCCGGTCAACTACTTTCGCCCTGACCAGTTTCCCAAGACTGTTTATCAGTTTATTGTCGGAACTGAAAGGTTCATCAAGAACAGCTATTGCTGACGGGAGCCATCTCGAGGGAAACATGTCATCATGAATACCTCCCTGTTTATACTGGTTAATAACTGATTCTATCTCATTCATAACAGCTTCAGGTCCTTTTGTGCTTGAAAGATCTATATTATTGCTTTTGGCCCATGCGATGCATGCCTCTCCGTTTGGCACCAGTAATGCTGAGGTATACTTATTCTGGTTATTATACAGCATCAACTGCTCAATAAGTTTTGAACGGTAGGTTATAGTCTCTTCTATCCCTTCGGGGCTGTATTTTTCACCATCGTCAGAGATCAGAAGACTCTTGAATCTACCGATTACAAACAGAAATCCATCTTCATCCATGTATCCCATATCGCCTGTATGCAGCCAGCCGTCACGGATTGTTTCGCTTGTAGCCTTTTCATTTTTCCAGTAACCCTTCATTACATTTTCCCCCCTGATCACGATTTCCCCCTTTTTCCCGACAGCCAGTTCATTTCCTTCTTCATCGCAGATCTTCAAATCGAGGTTTTTAACAAGGAAACCTGATGATCCGAACTTATGTCTCTTTTCCATATTCCCGGAGATTACCGGAGAGGCTTCTGTAAGACCGTATCCCTGCAGCATTGGTACCCCGATTGCAGAAAAGAATTTCTGAAGTTCAATATCAAGCAGGGCAGCTCCCCCGAAGAAAAATTTCAGCCTTCCGCCAAATCCTGCCCTGATCTTTTTGAAAAGAATAATGTCGTAAAGTTTGTATAACGGTTTCAGGAATATTCTCATTTCTTTCCCTTTATCCCATCCGATCCCATTGTATCTGTAGGCAACCTTTAAAGCATTATTGAAAAGCTTTTCAACAAGGGGTCCCTTTTCCTTGATACCCTTTTCGATCCCCTTGCGGAAATTCTTTGCCAGGGCAGGTGCGCTGAACATAAAGACGGGCCTTACCTCCTTTATGTTTACAGGAATATTTTTAAGGCTGTCGAGATAAGATTTGCCCGATTGGACCGCGGCAAGGCTCGCACCTACGGCCATCATAATGTAAATCCCAACTGTATGGGCAAACGAATGGTCCCATGGGAGGATAAGGAGTGTCGTCCACCATTCGGGAACATCCATCAGGGTAAGGGTTTGTTCAATATTAGCAGTGTAATTTCTGTGAGACAATATTATTCCCTTTGGATCAGCAGTTGTTCCTGATGTGTAACAGATATTTGCATAATCATCAGGGCCGACCGACTTAATCGTTTCCATGAATTTCTCACGGTCTTTGATGAGATACTCCTCCCCCATTCTCCTGACATCTCCGATATAAATCTCATCTTTTGCATAGCTTTCCCTTGGATCCATAAGAATGATTTTTTCAAGATTCCTGAGGTCCTGTCTTATCGAGTTTATCTTATCAAACTGGAGACCCGAGACAATTATCCATCTTGATTCTGAATGGTCAATCCTGAATTTCAGATCGGCACCCTCCTTAAGTGCTATGGAGAGAGGCACGCTTATGGCGCCGCAATACAGCACACCGAGCTCGCTTATTACCCAATCGGTGCGGGCTTCGCACAATAATGCAACCCTGTCGCCCTTTTTTAAACCAAGCGCCATCAGGCCTGCAGCTGTTTTCCAGGTTTGTTCCCTGGTTTCCCTGTAGGTAGTTGCCTCATACCTTCCGGACTTTTTCTCCAGCAGATATGGATTATCCGCATACTTTTGCGCGCTGTTCTCAAGTAATTCAACAATAGTTTTCATTTAAGGTTGTTATTGGTTTAACGGCAATCATTGTCAAATTTACACCCTGCATCTGGAAAAGTCAATTTTATTTCACCTTATCGGCGATTCAAAAACAGGTGTTCTATTTATTAATTTCCTAAAATGTATTA
>DAIUKI010000525.1:0-2071 GCA_036848255.1 Bacteroidales bacterium
TACAGGAAACAGAGAGACTTGAGAAACTCCTGAATCTTGAAGAGCAATTCAAACCCCTGATTGATGACAATAGCTTTTATTATCTACCGGATTGTAAAAAATTCATTGTCAAAGATTTAATGGGAATAGAAATCTTTTATCCCAATCAGGTTGTAATTAAACCCGAATATGTTTCCCGCACAATTTCTGCAGGGGAAAAAATCGATGTTATTCTGGGTGAATTAAGTGAACAAAATAAGGGTTTTTCCTACTTATTGGTCATTGAGGGAAATATGGCAAACGATTTTAAAAATCCAAAATCAGTTGACAGGTCTGATTTCTATTTAAAAAGTTATGAACGCGCTCTGGCAGTATATAACCTGTGGCTGAGGAATGGGATTAACTTCCGGCAGCATGATGTTGAAGTTATGATCTGCGGGAGCGGATTGAACGGTTTATGCCGTGATCCGGTCGAAGAGAACAACAAGCGGTTTTCAATCCAGATTATTCCAAAAGTATCAAAATAATGTTAAAAAACGTACCATTATTAATCCGGTCAGGAAGGAATGATCTGTCTGATCTTAAATATGAAAAAAAACTATTCGAACCTCAACCCCCTTTTCCGCACTTTTTAACATTTCAGTTGTTTCAATATTATGTCTTTAAATCAGGGAACAGATGAATAATGCAATTTTCAACTTCGTTGAACCCGAAAATGAAGCGGTTCTTCAATACCTTCAGGGCAGCACCGAACGAAAATTTCTTGAAGAGGAATTATCATTACAGATAAGTAAGGTAATAGATATCCCTCTTTTAATCGGGGGAAAAGAGATCCGGACAGGAAAGACCGGAAAGGTGGTAATGCCTTCCGATCATGGGCATGTGCTTGCCACATACCACATGGCGACCGAAAAGGAGGTCGATCTTGCCATCAGGGCGGCCCTCGATGCCAAATGTGAATGGATGAACCTGGCCTGGATGGAAAGGGCCGCAATAATGGCAAAAGCTGCAGAGCTGATATCCAGGAAATACAGATTTAAGCTTAATGCAGCCACGATGCTGGGACAGGGTAAAAATGCCTTTCAGGCTGAGATCGACTCGGCCTGCGAAGTGATCGACTACCTGAGATTCAATAATTATTTCGCTTCACTGGTTTACAGGGAACAGCCTAAATCCGAAAACGAAACTATAAACCGGATTGAATACCGTCCGCTCGAGGGCTTTGTTTATACAATCACTCCGTTCAATTTTACCGCCATTGCATCAAACCTTAATTCAAGTGTTGTGCTGATGGGGAACACAACGGTATGGAAACCGGCTACAACTGCCCTTCTTTCGAACTATTACCTGATGAAGATATTTGAAGAAGCTGGATTGCCTCCGGGCGTTATAAATTTCGTACCGGGTTCCGGCTCCATGATAAGCAGTATTGTACTTAACCACATGGATCTGACAGGGGTGCACTTTACCGGCTCAAATGTAACTCTTAATACTATCTGGAAACAAATAACCTGTAATCTCCAGGTTTACCGGTCATATCCAAAAATCGTCGGGGAAACAGGCGGAAAGGACTTTATTTTTGCCCACCACTCAGCTGATCCGGTGGCCCTTGCAACTGCCATTGTCCGCGGTTCATTCGAATACCAGGGACAAAAATGCTCGGCAGCCTCAAGGGCCTATATTCCAAAATCAATTTGGGATGAAACTTCCCGGAATTTACTTAGAATGATATCTGAAATAAAGATCGGTGATGTGACTGATCTTGACAATTTCGTAAATGCAGTCATTGATGAGGCATCATTTGACAAGATCATGTCGTATATAAACCTTGCAAAAACATCAAAGGATGTAACGATCATTGCCGGGGGGAACGGGAACAAATCAAAGGGATATTTCATTGAACCAACATTAATTGTTACCCGCGATCCTCACTTTATTACAATGGAAGAGGAGATATTCGGACCAGTGATGACCATATTTATCTATGAGGATGACAAGTTTGAAGAGACGCTGAAGGTATGTGACGAAACTTCTCCATACGGACTTACTGGTTCCATTTTCAGCAACGATAAATATGCTATGATAAAGGCAT
>DAIUKI010000526.1:0-1989 GCA_036848255.1 Bacteroidales bacterium
CCAAGCGGTTTATTCAGTTTAACAAAGCCTTCCTTCTCGTAAATTCCAATTGCTTTTGCAAAATGGGGCAGGCTCTCTAAATATAGTTGCTTATATCCTAATTCTATGGCTGAGCTGATGCATTTTTGCATTAATTCCTTTCCAATTCCTTTGCCCCTGGCATCTGCTGATAAATAAAACTTGACCAGTTCAGCACAGTCGTCGGGCAATCCTTCAGAAGGATAAATGCCACAACATCCGACAGGTTCATTATTGATTACGGCAACCCAGAGCACCGATTTTGGTTTACGGAACAATAGATAGAGGTTGTCAGTTGTAGGATCAGAATAGACTGTTCCTTCCCGGGGAGCATCATGCTCTTTGAAAACCTCTCTGATAATTCCGGCTAACTTCAGATTATCTTTTTCTTCTATGGGTCTGAAAAAGTAATTCATTGTTGTAAAGGCCAAACACCTGAATTATGGGATTCAAAAAATCCTGATATGCTTTTCGCTTGCATTGATTGTTTTAGTTAATCTCGAGAGTTGTGTTGATTCAAGCCTGGCACTCATGATCCAGTGAGTAATTGTCTTTCGATATGAGGGAGCTTGTTTAATAAAGAAATCCCAGGCATCTTTGTTTGTCCTGAATGTTTTTTCAAAACTTTTATTCAGTTCTGTCGAATTATTTTCAAAGCTATATATGCCCGATTTTGAATTTTTCCGGCTGTTGAATGCCTCAAGCCCCGATTTTGTCATTCGCCCTTCCTTTTGAAGCATTTCAACTTTTTGAATATTAATATTACTCCAGATACTGGTTGGCCTGCGCGGAGTAAAACGAATACAGTACCTTTCCTCATCAATTGATCTGCGGATCCCGTCAATCCACCCAAAGCAGAGAGCCTCGTCAACAGATTGAGACCAGGTCATGCTTGGTTTCCCGCTTCCAACTTTATAATAACCTACCAGCAATTCCGACTCTTTGGTACAGTTTTTCTCCAGCCACTTCCTGAATTCTTTATGATTATTAAAGTAAATTGGAGTCATTTCGTTTGTGTCAGGACTGCTATTTTTTGTCTTTCCAATTCCACCATTTAAGTTTTTCGGGGTCCTGTTCCTTCAGAGGAGTGTCAGCATAATATACTGCACAACGAAAAACATACAAAAGGCATCTGTCCTGGATTTCCCCTGAGAATTTATTTGATAAATCGTAAAGAAGTTCAGGGTCCTGACCCGATAAATTTGAAATATTGCGTATGCCAATATTCCACAAATCATGCGCAATAGATTTCCCTACTCCTGGTATGAGCATAAGTGTTTTTATTGATTTCCTGTCAGCCAATTAATGTCAGGATTTTCGGAACAAATACAACAAGTCCTATTAAGAGTGCAGTTATTGCGCTGAATAATACCCCGGCAGAGGCAAGATCTTTGACTTCTTTTATTGTGCTTCGCTTTTCAGGTGATACAAAATCAGAGAGTTTTTCAATGGACGTATTTATCGCTTCCGATGTAAAAACCAGTCCGATTGCAATAAATACTGCCGCCCATTCCAGAATGGATATCTTAAAAGCTATACCGGCTATTATTACCAGAAGGGTCGCAGCTAAATGTATCCAGGCGTTGTGTTCGTTGACAAACAGGATCCTGATACCATTGAAGGCAAATTTAAAGCTCTTTAGTCTGTCACCGATTTTAAATTTCTTTTGATTCATTGTAAGTGTGCCGAAATGTAGCTTGGTTCTTCGTTCTTTTACTTTAGTTCTTTTACTTTTCCTATGTCGTCACGACTCATGCTCCGGCACATAAAGATACTTTGCTTTCACATTAAAAACACGGAGTAAGATTAAAAAACAAACAAAATCAAACAGGCCGTAAACAGACATTAAATTAAATATTTGTCAGGCGGGGCCTGGAGGGCAGATTTGCTGCTTCACCTTTCCGATCATCATCCAATGGAACCCACCTGATTTATTCTTTCCCAAGAATTGATCTGGCAGCATAATGGCCC
>DAIUKI010000527.1:0-1974 GCA_036848255.1 Bacteroidales bacterium
CAGTCATGCAGTTATTCGGTTAGTTAAAAGACCGCAGGACCGCAGGACCAGTAGACTGCAAGACATCATTTATTGATCTTAGCCCATGCATCCTTCAATGACACCGTCCTGTTGAATACAAGATGGTCGGATGTGGAGTCGTAGTCGACACAAAAATAGCCGAGCCGCTGGAACTGGAATCTATCAAGAGGCCTGGCATTGGCAAGCGATGGTTCGATCTTGCAGCCTTCAAGTATCTTAAGCGAATCGGGGTTGAGAAAATTCCTGTAGTCTTCGTCCTTCTGTCCGGCGGGATCTTCATGATTGAACAGACGGTCGTACAGCCTGACCTCAGCATCAATAGCATGCTGTACCGAAACCCAGTGAAGCGTTCCCTTAACTTTCTTTTCCGACATATGTCCACCGCTTCTTGTAGCCGGATCATAAGTACAATATATTTCTTTTATATTTCCAATTTCATCCTTACTGAATCCTGTGCATTTGACAATATATGCTCCTTTGAGCCTGACCTCGGTTCCCGGTGCCAGACGGAAGAATTTATGCGGTGGATTTTCCATGAAATCGTCCTGCTCAATATAAACCTCACGACCAAAGGGGACTTCCCTGACGCCCATGCTTTCATCCTCAGGATTGTTTATCAGCTCAACATTTTCAGTCTCACCCTCAGGATAGTTGGTGATTATCACCTTCAGCGGATTGAGGACTGCAAATACCCTTGGTGTCCTTATATTAAGATCCTCGCGTACGGCATGTTCAAGAAGCGAGACATCATTTATTGCTTCAACCTTTGTATATCCGATCAGATCGACAAATTTCCTGATCGATTCAGGAGTATATCCCCTTCTTCGAAGTCCGCAGAGTGTGGGCATGCGGGGATCGTCCCAGCCTGATACCTTTCCTTCCCGGACAAGCTCGAGTAGCTTTCGCTTGCTCATCATGGTATATGTGAGATTGAGCCTGTTGAATTCGATCTGCCGTGGCCGGTAATCATCTGTCTTAAGCTGATCGATGAGCCAGTCGTATAAGGGACGGTGCACCTCAAACTCGAGGGTGCACAAAGAATGTGTGATGCCTTCAAAATAATCGCTTTGCCCATGGGCAAAATCATACATTGGATAGACTTTCCAGGCTTCCCCGGTTCGATGATGAGCTGCCCGGATTATCCTGTAGATTATCGGATCGCGCATCTGCATATTCGGGGAGTTCATGTCGATCTTCGCCCTTAGCACCCTGCTTCCTTCATCAAATTCACCCTTGTTCATTCTTTCAAACAGATCAAGGCTTTCATTTATCGCCCTGGGTCGGTAAGGACTTTCAATGCCGGGTTGCGAAGGGGTCCCTTTCTGTGATGATATAATATCTGCAGGCTGATCATCGATATAGGCAAGTCCTCTTTTTATAAGATCAATAGCAAAATCGTACAGCTTTCCGAAATAATCTGATGCATAATACTCGCGATCTTCCCAGTCGAATCCAAGCCACCGGATATCCTCCTTTATCGAGTCGATGTATTCAACTTCCTCCTTTACCGGATTTGTATCATCAAACCGGAGATTGCATTTGCCGCCGTATTTCTGAGCCATTCCGAAATCGAGACAGATTGCTTTTGCGTGGCCGATGTGAAGATAACCGTTTGGTTCAGGTGGGAATCTTGTATGAATTCTCCCTCCGTTCTTACCCGCCTCCAGGTCATCAATTATAAACTGCTCAATAAAGCTTACCGGGGATTTTGTTTCTTCCCTTCCATTAATGTTCTCTTCATTCATCCCGATGTTTTTTAGAACTACAAAAATAGGATGAATTTGGAAGCATCATATGAAACGCTCTTGATTTTTTCCTTTTATTAACCACGGAGTCGCACGGAGTTTAAACGGAGTTTGATTTCGTCGGGGCTTCGCCGTTCACTGTTTTAAACATTGTAGTTAACTCAATGTAAATCAATGGTTAATAAGGTTTCTAAAGGTTATTTGTATT
>DAIUKI010000528.1:0-1954 GCA_036848255.1 Bacteroidales bacterium
ACAACCTCTGATGCCGATGCAGCATTAAAAACAAGGATTGAGGGTGAAGCCAAATTCCTGAAAGCGTTGGGATATTTCTGGCTTGTTAACTGTTTTGGTGATGTACCTCTAAGAAAAACTCTTGAAGACCATTACGTCCTCCAGATGGAAAGAACGCCAAAAACTGAGATATGGGCTGATATCGAGGCAAACCTTACTGATGCAATTACCAAATTACCGCTGGACAAGGATTATGCTTCTTCCGATTACGGAAGGGCATCAAAGGGAGCCGCTGTTGCCCTTCTTGGGAAAGCATACTTATACCAGGGGAAATATACCCAGGCTATCGGCGAATTCACAAAATTGCAAAGCGCTCCTTATGAATATGAGCTTGCAAGCTCTTTAGATGACATGTTCATTCATGACTTAAAAACAAAAGAGACCATTTTTGCAGTAATGCATGGAGAATGGCAGGGATGGGGAGTTGGCAATGCATACGGGATGTTCGGAGGACAGGAAGGATGGGGAGCCAAGTTTACCCATAACGGTCGGGCTATGGAATACGGTTTTAACGATTGGTGGAACGTTCTTCTTTCGCCAAATCTTGTTGATGCTTTTACTTATACAAATGAGTCAAACGCTCCATACACAGATCCCAGGGCAGAACTTACATTCTATGATAATCTCGGGACCAAGGGTGGTGATACACAATATTGTGATGAATGCCCGGGAGGTATCGAGTCATATGCTACTGCTGTCGGTGTGGCAGGTCCTATTTTTTCGTGGCGTAAATATGAACTGTACGAGTTAAGACATAATTATGGTCAGCCCGACAGCTATATCAATAGTCAGGTGATCCGCTATGCAGATGTCCTACTGATGCTTGCCGAATCGTATATTGAGAATGATGAGGTCGCAAAAGCACTCCCGTTGATTAACGAGGTTCGTGAGCGTTCGGGAGCTTTTGAATATACTACACTGGGAACTCAAACTGAGGCACGTGCAATTCTGAGACGTGAACGCAGGCTCGAACTTGCAGGAGAACAATCGAGATTCTTCGACTTGGTACGCTGGGGTATTCTGGTACAAACTCTTAATGCTGAGAAACAGATAGTTGAATCAATCCAGCCTGTCAAAGACTACCATGTTTTACTTCCGATTCCTCAAGCAGAAAGGGATGCAAATCCTTTGCTCAATGCACAGGTTACAAATAACTGGAATTAGTACTTTCATTTGATTAAGAAAAGGGGCATGTTTAAAGCCCCTTTTTTATTTACTATTATATTGTATCTTTGATATAGATGAGTAATACATTAATTAACAGATAATTAAAATCAGATGAGAAAGATTCTGCTACTATCCGGATTCATTTTAGTATTTCAGCCAGGCTTTTCCCAGCAGCAATCATTCACCCTGAATAAGCTCGAATACTTCGAAAGAGGCGGTGTTAACGTAATGGCTTTCCAGGATGTTTATCCCGAAGGCCACCAGGGAGGAGTGGCAGTGATAATGCACGGAAAACGTCTGGCAACCAATGGCGACATACGGCTCGATGAGACACCCGGTCAATGGCAGCCTATCCCGAAGCAGCTTGAAAGGAAGATTGATGCTTCCGGAAATGCAATAACTGTCAGGCTTACTTACCCTGATCCTGGAATAAACCGAAAAGGATTCAATCCGATCGAATATCCCGACCTGAATCTAAGCTATACCGTAAATGTAAAAGCTCAGGGTGAATCCATCCTGGTCACTGTCGATCTAGATAATCCGGTTCCAAAGGACTTCATAGGCAAAGTAGGCTTTAATATGGAACTTTTCCCGGGAGTGCTTTTCGGTAAGAGCTGGTTCATGGACAAACTGACCGGAATTTTCCCAAGACAGGCCAACGGACCTGCCATGGAAGACAGCAAAGGTGAAATTGTTGCAGCTCAGCCGATGGCAACCGGCAGGAAGCTGGTGGTGGCCCCGGAAAGCG
>DAIUKI010000529.1:0-1944 GCA_036848255.1 Bacteroidales bacterium
GAAGTTTGCGACACAAAATCAAAACAAGATATTCAAAAAACATCAGGTGTGCAGATGCTTATTATTCTGGGATTTATTGCATACATCATACTTACAGCATTTTCATTCAACGATAATTTTAGTAAAAGACCGCATGAGTTGTTTGGAAATAAAAGCCAATCACAAACTAAATAAATACTAATTAAACATGGAAAAAATGAACACACATAAAATGACCGCAAGAATAATAGTTGCTATATGCCTGCTGCTGGTGAAGCCCTTGAGTGCGCAGGAAGGAATCAAAGGAAATCTTGTCAGTGTCAGCTGGCTTCAGAAAAATCTTAAGAATGCTGATGTCCTTATACTCGACGCATCACCCTCCCAGATCTATGCAGCAAAACATATTCCAGGAGCAATCAGCTACGACATATTCACCTATGGCGTTCAGGAAATGCCTGTCGGTGAGGTTGAAAAACGTTACCAGTCCTGGGGAATCAGTTCCGGAAAGAAGATAGTAACATACGATCAGGGTGGGACATTCCTGGCCACCAGGCTCCTATTCTCACTCTATTATTATGGTTTTCCGGTTGAGGATCTTCTTGTCCTGGACGGAGGACTTTCCAAGTGGCAGGAGCTAGGATTGTCGGTAACAAAGGATATTACACCGGTTGTGAATAAAGGTACTTTTACAATCACAAAGATTAAAGAAGATGCAAAAGCAGAGCTGCCGGAATTCTTGACAGCATCAGGTGATACCCGTAACAATGTTTTACTCGAAGCGCTTGATCCCGACTGGCATTTTGGAGGTCTCTCCTTCTTTAGCAGAATTGGCCATATCCCTAATGCCATCATGCTGCCCACAGATGACTTCTACAATCCTGATAAGACCTTTAAATCTGCCGAAGAAATAAAGAAAATGCTCACTTATCTGTCCATCACACCTGAACAGCACATATATACCCATTGCGGGGGTGGAATAGCCGCAAGTGTCCCTTTCTTCGCGCTTAAGTTCCTGCTGGGTTACCCCGATGTTAAACTTTTCCCAGGATCGCAGCTTGAATGGGTGTCCGATGAGAGAGGACTTCCATTCTGGACCTATGATGCCCCTTATCTGCTGAGAGAAACACAGTGGTTGCAGTTCTGGGGCGGTCAGAGGGCAAGGATGTATGGAATCTCAAACGTCACTCTCGTTGATGTGCGACCCGCCGCTGAATTCAATGAGGGACATGTGCCGTATGCACTTAACATCCCTTCAGATGTATTCAAAAGATATATCACAAATCCTGATAAGCTGTCTGAAATTCTGGGTCAGTCGGGCGTGAATATTTCTCACGAAGCGGTTGTAATTTCAGGCAACGGGATAACAAAAGAAGCGGCATTTGTTTATCTTATGCTTGACAGGCTTGGACAGAATAAAATATCTATTCTTCACGACTCACATGAGAAATGGGTACAACTTGGTTTCAAATTGACTAAGGATACCACTAATGTGAGTGCTCAAAAGATACCCAATGTATTATCAATACTTCCAACAGATTATTCCGGAAAGTTCCAGGAAGACGTAATCATTACTGACCCGAAAGCTACCCGGGGCCAATATCCGAAAGTATTTATTGCTTCAGGGAAGAATGTGCCTGCAAAGGCTCAGGACGGCAAAATTGTACATGTCCCGTACATTTATCTCCTTAATTCAGACGGTACACCCAAAGCTGCGAAAGATATCTGGAAGATCCTGTCATCGGCCGGAGTACCGAGATATGCGGAACTCGTTTGTTACTCAGATGATCCCGGCGAGGCTGCAGTCAACTATTTTATTCTTAGGCTGATGGGTTACGCTGATATAAAGGTGATGCTTTAACAGTTATTAACACTAATATCAATTTTTTGGGGTAAGATCTAGCTAAAGAAATGATTTATATTTTATAAAAATTGAAACCCATTCTTATAGAAATTATCGATTTCTCA
>DAIUKI010000530.1:0-1899 GCA_036848255.1 Bacteroidales bacterium
TTTTGGTTATTGACCGGTCGTACCGGCATCAGAAAAAAATATAAATCCTATCTTTGCCAATCATAACATATATGTAATGAGCAGCAGCAAAATGTATGACAAGGTTTTCGCCATTTTCGGGACGTTTATGGTTTTCTTTTACTTTGCTCTTGGCTTCTTTATTATTTTCTCACCCCTTCTGACCATTTACATGCCTAATAAGGCCCTCAGGATAATATTCGGAATTCCCCTTATCATTTACGGCATTTACAGGATGCTGGACTCATATGAGAAGATAAGAAAGAGTTTTTTCACCAAAGATGAAGACGAGGAATAATTCATGCTTATTCAATGGGGGTTACAGCCTGTCATGACGGTCTTACTAAATAATGGCACATGCTTTGTATCTTTCCGTATATGAGTTAAAATGAAAATTTACGCACCCGCGGAAAACAAGATAAGCAGATATTTATTAATATTGTGTCTCATAGTTAGTTGAAAAGCACGGGAGGATGATTACAATTTCGAAATATAAAAAGACAATAGCTTCAGGATTAATACTTATTATTGCTGCTATTGTCCTGGTGACATGCAAGAACCAGGGTACTGCTTCTCTGAAGGAAACACCCACCTCAGGAGATATTAAAATCGAAGCGGATGAATCATTTCAGCCCATCGTAGATGCTGAGGTGGCAACATTCACAACTCTTTACAAATACGCTCACATAAAGACCGTTTATAAACCAGAGAATGAGCTTGTTGCTGATTTTCTTAATGACTCCATAAAGGTTATTGTCTCCTCATGGGCTCCTTCAGATGAACAGAGAAAGGTTCTGCTCGATATGCAGACTGTGGTCCGGACCTCCGTGGTAGCTTATGACGCTCTTGCCCTGGTGCTGAACAAAAGCAACCTTGATTCTCTTCTGACATATGATGAGGTAAAAGATATCATGACAGGCAAGATCACCGACTGGAATCAGATTAACCCCGATTCAAAACTTGGTACAATAAACATTGTCTTTGACAACACAAACTCAGGCAATTTCAGATATTTCAGAGAAAAATTTGAGCTGCCGCAACAGCTGGGCCCGAACTTTTTTGCCATGAACAATAACCCGGAGGTGATCGATTATGTCTCAAAGAGCCCAGGAGCAATGGGTATCGTCAGCGTAAACTGGATCAGTGACAGGGAAGATTCTCTCAGTTTCAGTCTTCTGAGCAGGATTAAAGTAGCTGCCGTTTCACTTCCCTATCTCGATCAGTCAACATTCTATCTGCCAGTACAAGGCTCAATCTATGATAAAACTTATCCCTTTGTAAGAGAGGTAAATATGCATTCGAGAGAATCATTTACAGGACTTGGCTCGGGATTTGTAAGCTTTGTATCAGGAGAGAAAGGACAAAGAATAATATTAAAGTCGGGGCTTGTACCCGCAACTATGCCGATAAGGATTATACAGGTAAAAAATGAGTAACTAAAATTGATAGCGATGATTATGAGAAGATTTAAACTGGCGTTGCTGCCTGCAGCATTAATCTGCATGATTAGTGGAACGGGGCTGAAGGCTCAAACACTCCAGGAAGCCATTACATTCACGAAGAATGAACAGTATGATAAGGCTGAGGCAATGTTCCAGCAACTGATCAAAAGTGAGCCCGGAAACACCAAGGTCTATTTTCACTATGGGGAGAATACACTGCTGAACTATTTTTCTGATACCATTTCAAACTCACTCACGGTAGCAACCAAGGAAGCTGCGGACATCTTCAACAAAGGCGTGACAGCCAATGTGAATGACCCGTTGAATTATGTGGGACTTGCCAAGATTTCGTTCTACCAGGGCGATAACGCGAAGGCTGAAGACCTCAGGGTGAAAGCCAAAGGGCTGCTTCCTCCGTATAAAAAGGTAACAAAGATTG
>DAIUKI010000531.1:0-1881 GCA_036848255.1 Bacteroidales bacterium
TTGTTGCATCTCATCCTTGCGAAGATCTTCCGAATCGATGCGGATAATTTTCTGATCACTGCTACTGCATTTGTATTCTCTCCTCCGTTCGTTCCGCTTGTTGCCAATGCTCTCAAGAACAAGGATGTCATTGTGACAGGGCTTACCGGAGGTGTCATTGGATACCTGCTTGGAAACTATTTTGGTACCACCTTGGCTTATTTACTGAAGGGATTTTAAAACAAATAGTTCAACCCGAACGCGAATCCAATATTTCCGTCCTGTTCGTTGAATGATTTACCGATGTCGATCGCAACAACAAAATTCTGACCCCAGACAGGCATTATGCTTATCCCTGCACAATGATGATATGCTTCAGCCCCGGGATTGAAGAAATCATTGAAATTATATTCTGACATCTCGCTGTTGAATGTTGTCTGAAGATCACCGGGAAGAGCTATCCCTTTTGTTGCTTTTCCAATGTCATAGAACAGGTTGAGGCCAAGATAGCTTTCCTTATTAAGAAATGTAAAATGAATCGGCTTCCACCGGAGCTCCACATTTCCAATAACAAATGCGTCACCGACTACCCTGTTCTTCAGTACTCCCCTCAGGGTGCTCAAACCACCCAGTCCCTCACTTGATGCCCCGGTAAGACGGTAAGTCAGAAACTGTGACTGATAAAAGAATGGAACCTCTCCTGAAAGCGTTGCCTGATATCCGACACGGTAAACAAGTGAAAGATCATTTTCAACAAGTGTGAAATACTGCCTGTGGGTAATATAGAATTTCGAAAAGCCCCAGTCGTTTCCCAGGAATTTTGGTGAAATCTCGATGCCAGCCTCGGTCCAGATCCCTTTCATAGGATTTGGCCTGTTATCCCTGCTGTCCCATACAAGACCTGCCCTTAAAGTATTTACCCATCCGCCGTCAGCCTCATTTTCTGAAATCAGTCCGAGGGAGTCGCGGTAAAGCTCAAATAGTCCGGGTTCTTCTGTAACAGAAGGCAACTCATCTTTTCTGCCCTTGTTAAGCTTGTCAATATTTACTGAATTAATGCTGAAATTCTGGAATGCGAATCCGGCGGTCCACTTGAGATGATCTCCGGATAATTTTCCAAGGAAATCGGACTTGATCCGGAACTGATTCCTCTGAATCCGGTAAAACATTGCTGATCTGTAATCATCGGCTTCAGTGTCCATCCAATCCTTGTTGAAAACCGATTCATAGCCATTGAATCCATAAAAATGATAGGCCTGATCAGGAAGATAGCTCAGGTCGGTTATTAACTCAACTCCCGGTATAAGGTGATTCGACTCATACATCATCCTGTAAATACCGCTGCCTCTTGTTGTACGTGAGACTTCAGTGTATGTATGATCATACCAGTCGGGATATATGCTGGGATCACCGTAATTCATGAATTCAAAGAGTACTCCGTATTGAAATCCAAGGTTGGAGTCGTACGAAACTGCCGGGAGAATCCCCCCAAGGCTCCATCCGGTTTTTGTTTTCTTTTCCTGTGCAGAGATTGAGATTGTGATCAAGGCTGCAAGAAACAGAATCAGGGTCTTTTTCATAGGTTATAGTTTTGGTTGACTGTGCTAAAGTTAAAGAAAAATGGAAATCATGGACAGGTTTTTCAATATTTGCTACCTTAGACTGCAATTTTACACTTAAATGCCTGGGGTAAAGTTAACCCTATTATATCGCTATTATGATCATTTCGGATTTCGGATTTGTGATTTCGGATTGAATTTTTTTCTTAATCCGCAATCAAAAATCCGCAATTCGCAATAATTTAACCGATTATTTCTTCTTTCTGTTCTAAACCTGATTCATGATTTTATATAATTAACATGACACCAAATGGCTCTCCTTATAAAAAATATTAAGGAACTT
>DAIUKI010000532.1:0-1869 GCA_036848255.1 Bacteroidales bacterium
AATACATGAGTCTTATTAAGTATTTCCTCCACAAACTCTTCGCAGCTGACTGTTTCATCGGGCAAACGTCCCCAAACGAAAAGGCCGGTCTGCTCCCTTCTGAATTTACACCGGAGGAGCTCCATTATTGATTCAGCAGTCTTACGCCGTTCCTTATATACCTTATTAACTGTGTCGTACCATGATTCAGGATTACCGAGGGCTTCGGCAGCTGCCAGCTGAAGAGGCAGGAACATTCCTGAATCCATGTTGCTTTTTACTTTAAGGATGTTTTTTATATAATCACTGTTTCCGGCAACCATACCGATCCTCCAGCCTGCCATATTGTGCGATTTACTTAATGAATTGAGCTCCAGCGTTGTTTCCATAGCGCCATCGACCGACAAAAGACTCAGATATTCATTGTTCAGTATGAAGCTATAGGGATTGTCGTTGCATACCAGGATATTATGATCACGGGAAAAAGATACAAGTTGCCTGAAGAGTGCAATTGAACCTTTCGTGCCAGTTGGCATATGAGGGTAATTGGTCCACATTAACTTAACTTTGCCAAGGTCCTCTTTTTCAAGCGCATTGATGTCGGGAAGCCATCCGCTTTTTTCGTCGAGATCGTAGCTTCTTATTTTACCTCCGACCAGGTTTGTTACTGAAGAGTAAGTGGGATAACCGGGATTTGGAACCAGTACTTCATCGCCGGGATTAACAAAAGCCATACTGATATGCATTATGCCCTCCTTGCTCCCCATCAGCGGAAGAATTTCAGTCGAAGGATCAAGGTTTACTCTGAAATACTTCAGATACCAGTCAGCAAAGGCTTTTCTTAAAACAGGGCTTCCGTTGTAGCTCTGATAACCGTGGACCGTCGGCTTGCAGGCTTCATCAGCCAGGCGCCTGATTGTATTATCTGACGGGGGCTGATCAGGGCTCCCGATTCCCAGGTTAATTATATCAGCCCCGGCACTGCGCATCTCGTCTATCTGTCTGAGTTTCCTGGAAAAATAGTATTCCTGGACACTATTAGTACGGTCTGCCGGTTTAACTTTCATAAAGCATATTTCCTTTATTGTAAATACCAAGTACCTCGAGGTTGTTTGTATATTTTTTCAGAATTGACTCAATATATTCCATATCAGAATTATCAGGAAGTTCAAGATCGAGATAGAACATATATTCCCAGTCACCGTTCAGCCTTGGTACGGACTGTATCTTTGATAGATTTATATTCATCTCGGCGAGCTTTACAAGAACCGCCGCAAGCGATCCCGGTTTATGTCCGGTTGCAAAACAGACTGAAACCTTGTTGCCCTTTCCGGTCCCTTTTTCTTCACTTCCCACAACAAGGAACCGCGTATAGTTTTTCTTATAGGTTTCGATCCCCTCTGCAAGGACCTCAAGCCCGTAGATCGTTGCTGCATTCAATGAGGCTATCGCTGCTATCTTTTTCAGCCTGTGTTCAGAAATCAGCTTCGCACTCCCGGCAGTATCATCCGATTCGACAAGCGTAATTTCGGGATACCGGTTCAGGAATGTCATGCACTGGGCCAGGGCAATGGGATGTGATCTGATCTGTTTTATTTCGTGAATCGTTTGTCCGGGAAGAGCCATAAGATTCTGCCTGATCCTGAGATTATGCTCCCCCAGCATTTTCAATCCCGACTCCCTGATCAGACTGTAATTGTACAGAATGCTTCCTGACCTGGCATTTTCGATAGCCATCATTGCAAGGTCGGCTTTCCCTTCCCTGACAGTGTTAAGTGTAAGATCAAAGGTTGAACAGGGAACTATTTCAATATTGTCGTTGCAGAAATACTGACGGGCCGCAACTTCGTGAAAACATCCTTCTTCCCCCTGTACCGAAATTTTCATTTT
>DAIUKI010000533.1:0-1831 GCA_036848255.1 Bacteroidales bacterium
TCAAACCGTAGCCTTATATGGTTCAATCTGAATGCATTGCCAAAATCGGCTTTGATCAAAAAGGTCACATTACAGCTATTCTATGATCTGCCGGTCCCGTTTGACCAGGCATAACTTACCGATATTGATCCTTCGACTGGTGTCAGCAGGTTTGGCGGTGTCCTGCAGCAGATTGTTGAGCCATGGGAAGAGGATAAGGTGACATGGAATACCCAGCCCAAAACCATTGAAGCAAATCAGGTATTTATTTCACCGTTTAATCTGAATGTCAATTTCATTACGCTTGATGTAACCACTCTTTTTATTCCGGTTAATGATACAGCAGTTTCCAATTATGGGATGTTTTTCAGGTTATGGCCGACTGAAAGGTTCCCCGGATTCCGGTTTGCATCATCTGATTTCCCTGAAGCGAATATGAGGCCGAAGCTGACAGTCTACTATACCATTAACTGAAAATTTCTGTCAGGTCTTGCGGTCTTGCAGTCCTGCGGTCTTGTGGTCTTGTGGTCTTTGAACAGACTGCACGACTGCACGACTGCACGACTGCCCCGACGCATTGGTCGGGGTCTTCGCTTCGCTTCGACATGACTTTTTTAAAGAGTTTGTGATTTTTCCGGAATAAGTTTATATTTGCCACCGCTAAACTGTCCCGTAGTGTAATTGGCAACACGTCTGATTCTGGATCAGAAGAGTTCAGGTTCGAAACCTGACGGGACAACAAAAAGAGTGAGAGCGTGAGCGGGAGCGAGTGCCTCACTCTTTTTGTCAAACTCGCTCTCACACTCACATACAACCATTTTCATTTTTTAATCCATATACACTCGAAACTATAATATGATTCGGTTCAAATTTATCCTGGATTAACTCAAAGAATAGAGATTTATCCTTTCTTTTTATGTTGTTTTATGAGATCAATCTCGAAATTCTCTCTGGGGAAAAAAGTTGAAGACAGGTTAATGTTCATGCCGATGATGCAAATCAGGATAATGTTTATGAGTGTGTTCAATTTCTTTGTGTTCATGTAGTTGTGAATGTTTCAGACTTTTATCATTATCCCCTTCATGAATATGATTATGATGACCATCATCATGGCTATGCAAATGAATGTGAGCCGTCCCCTTATGATAATGGGCATGCCCGTGTGAGGATAAGTTCGCAAAAATTATCCCTAATACTAAAATTGAAAAGGAAATCAGAACTATCAGATTTAAAGGCTCCCCAAGTAAGATCCAAGCTGCAAAAATCCCCCAGAATGGAGCAGTACTAAATAGTATCTGACTTCTTGTAGCACCAAGGTTTTGTGCTGAAGTTACATAAAGAACAATACTAATACCATATGAAAAGACACCAATTAAAAGAGCTGCTGGAATATATTTAAATTCAATTTGCCAATTACTTAGAAACAAACCTATAGTCAAATTTGTAATACCTCCGAAAAGACCCTTAACAAATGTTATAGTCTGAGGTGACACTCCATCTATTATTGCGGAAAAATGATTGTCAAATCCCCATGAAATACAAGCTAATAGAATAAAGATTGCGGAAATAATTCCACTGGCTGATTCCTGGGAGGAAATAATAATTCCTGCACAAAGGGTTAGTAAAATTCCAATTATTGCATAACGATCCAAATGATCTTTAAATAACAGAACCCCTAAGATTGCTGTAGCCACAAGTTCCATATTCAGCCATATGGAAACAGACATGGCGTTGGCGGTTTTTAAGCCAATCATTAAAAACAGAGGGCCCAATATTCCACCTAATAGGATAACTCCACCCAAGTACTTCTTCTTACCTGTTTGCCTTAATGCTCGAAATTCAATTTTTCTGT
>DAIUKI010000534.1:0-1818 GCA_036848255.1 Bacteroidales bacterium
ATATGTTATCTATAGAAGAAATAAAAACCAAAGCCCGGCAGTGGCTCGGACCTGAATTCAACGAAGAGACCCGCAAAGAAGTCAGGGAGATGCTTGAAAAGGATGAAAAGAAACTCGTAGATGCCTTTTACCAGGACCTCGAATTCGGGACCGGCGGATTAAGAGGTGTTATGGGTGCCGGTACCAACAGGATGAATATCTATACTCTTGGTATGGCAACCCAGGGACTCTCAAACTACATAATCAGGGAATGTGGTAATGTTGGAATAAAGGTAGCTATCGCCCATGACTGCCGGAATAACAGCAGATATTTTGCCGAGACTGCAGCCGATATCTTTTCTGCAAACGGGTTTGAAGTTTATCTTTTTGAGGCTCTCAGACCTACTCCGGAACTCTCATTTGCTATCAGGCAATATAAATGTCAGAGCGGAATTGTTATCACCGCTTCACATAACCCGCCGGAATACAATGGATACAAGGCTTACTGGAACGACGGAGGACAGGTTGTTGCTCCGCATGACGAGGCAATAATTGAGGAGGTAAGGAAAATAACATCAGTATCCCAGATCAAATTTGACGGAAAAAAGGATAAGATTAAAATTCTGGGCAGGGAGACTGACCAATTATTTTTAAACGAGGTCCTGAAGATGAGTATCAATCCTGATATAATTAAAAAGCAGAATGATCTGGGAATTGTATTTACTCCTATTCATGGAACCGGAGGAACGCTTGTCCCGCAGGCACTCAAAATGTTTGGTTTTAGAAACATTCAGAGTGTTCCTGAACAGGATATTGTGGATGGTAATTTCCCAACTGTAAAATCGCCAAATCCCGAAGAACCTGCAGCACTTTCGATGGCTATAAAAAAAGCCTATGAAACAGGGGCGGAACTTGTTATGGCTACTGATCCGGATGCTGACAGACTTGGGATCGCAGTCAGAAATAAACAGAATGAGTTTGTCCTGCTGAACGGAAATCAGACCGGGGTTTTACTTATTCATTATATACTATCACAATTCAGGGAAAGGAACAAGTATAAAGGTAATGAATACATAATCAAAACAATTGTAACGACCGACTTGCTTGACAGGATTGCTGAAAAACATAAGGTCAAATGTTATAATGTGCTTACGGGATTCAAGTTCTTTGCAGAGCTGATCCGGAAACTTGAAGGTAAAGAAAAGTACATAGGGGGTGGTGAGGAGAGCTATGGATTTCTCCCGGGTGACTATGTAAGGGACAAAGATGCGGTTGCTTCTTGTGCACTGGCGGCAGAAATAGCAGCATTTGCAAAGAATAATGGAAAATCGCTATATGAGCAGTTGATTGACATATATCTGGAATACGGGTTGTTCAAAGAAAAACTCATAAATATTGTAAGAAAAGGTGCAGAGGGAGCTACTGAGATTAAGTCAATGATGACAGGATACAGAAATAATCCGCCGAAATCGATCAATAACAGTAAAGTGGTGAAGATCGATGATTATGAAACCCTGATCTCAACTAATTGCATAACAGGGGAAAAGAAGATTATTGATCTTTTAAAATCTGATGTGCTTCAATTTTTCCTTGAAGACGGATCGAAGATCTCAGTGAGGCCTTCAGGAACAGAACCAAAGATCAAGTTCTACTTCAGTGTAAATACCAAACTGGAATCTGCTGCTAAGTTTGATGAAACTGAAGGATTCCTTGATCAGAGGATCGCGGATATTATTAAGGATATGAAGCTTCAGTAATAAGGTGTTAATAAAAGACCGAAGACCGAAGACGGAAGTTGAGGAACGAAGTGACGAAATCCCGCAAGGCGGGAACCGAAGA
>DAIUKI010000535.1:0-1772 GCA_036848255.1 Bacteroidales bacterium
CCCTTTGATTTGTTCCCGTTCCCGCCGGCAATGATCGTTACATCAGCTGAAGCCTTTGCAAGGTTTATATACGACATGATCTTGTCAAATGACGTCTCATCAATGACAGCATTTACGAAATTGTCAAGGTCGGTAACATCGCCGGACTTTATTTCAGATACCATACTCAGAATATAACGGGATGTTTCAGTCCAGATTGATCGGGGGATATATGCCCTTGAGGCGGCCGAGCATTTTTGTCCCTGGTATTCGAATGAACCACGGACAATGGCTGTTGAAAGGGCCGCCGGATCGGCTGAGCTATGGGCAAAAATAAAGTCTTTCCCACCTGTTTCCCCGACGATTTTGGGATATGACCTGTAAAGCTGGAGATTACAGGTTATCTGTTTCCAGATCGTATTCAGAGTGGAATTTGAGCCGGTAAAATGCACCCCTGCCAGATCCATGTGATTAAGCACAATACTGCTTATCATGGAACCTGAACCCGGAACGAAGTTTATAACTCCTGCAGGCAACCCTGCTTCTTCAAATATCTTCATCAGGTAATAGTTCGAAAGGAGTGCTGTTGTAGCCGGTTTCCAGACCGTTGTGTTCCCCATCAGCACAACACTTGAATTAAGGTTTGATGCAATGGCGGTAAAATTGAAAGGTGTGATTGTATAGATGAATCCTTCGAGCGGGCGGTATTCTATACGGTTTATAGTTTCATTTTCTGATCTTGGCTGCGCCACATAAACCTGTGAAGCGAAATAGTTATTGAACCTAAGGTAGTCAATGACCTCACAAGCTGAATCTATTTCAGCCTGAAATGCATTTTTACCCTGACCGAGCATCGTGGCCGCATTCAGCTTATATCTGTATTTTTTTGATATCAGCTCAGCCGCTTTCGCCATTATTGCTGCCCTTTCCATCCAGGCAAGGGTCATCCATTCACATTTTGCATCAAGCGCTGATTTGATGGCAAGATCCACCTCCTTTTCGGTTGCCATGTGGTATGTGGCCAGTACATGCCTGTGATCGGAAGGCATCACGACCTTTCCGGTCTTTCCGGTTCTTATCTCCCTTCCCCCGATGATGAGCGGGATATCTATTACCTTGCTGCCCTGCAATGACAATTCCTCTTCAAGCAGTTTTCGTTCGGCACTTCCCTGAAGGTATTGCAGAACCGGTTCATTGTCGGGCTCATTAAAGTTGAAAATAGCGTTATTCATTTGCGTCTTTTTAAAGAAGTAATATTATAACAACTGAAAGGCTAAAAGGTGCGGAAGAGGGTTATGGGGTATGAGGTTTGGAGTATGTGGAAGAAGTTATTATTAATTCAGTACTAAACTGATAAAAGTTCCCCTGAATAAGGATTATAGGCTGATAAGCGCCCATAACCCTCTACATCGGCATAAACGCATCCTGTATCAATATTTATTACCTGGTTCTTATTCTGAATATCCTGTATACAGGTCAGTTCCGGTATAGGTGTATGTCCGTGAATTATAATTTTATCTTTCAGGACCGGATTTGTGTATTCTTCCCTCCTCGACCAGATCATGTGATATTTGTCTTCGAACGGATTGCTTATATTATCATTAAATCCAGCGTGTACAAAGAGAAAGTTATCAATAAGGCAATAAAATTGCAGGCCCTTAAAAAAATCAACGTACTTCTGGTCAAGCCGCTTTAATGACCTGATACCAAAACTCCTCAATGTTGTATAACCTCCGTTCCGGAACCATTCCGACAAGAATCCTTCATTGTCCAGAACTTCAAGCAGCATTGAT
>DAIUKI010000536.1:0-1764 GCA_036848255.1 Bacteroidales bacterium
AAAATTGTTGATGTACTATTGACAAGTGAGCTGATCGATGATACAGCAGCAGCAGCAATTGCTGCCAGTGAAAGACCTGCGACCCCCACCGGCACTATGTTAGCAATAAGCCATGGATAGGCTTCGTCCGATTTTCCAAGTTTTACACCAAGGGCAAAAACCGTGATCCCCGGTATTACAACAAGGAGCGGGACAAGCAGTTTCAGATATGAGGCAAATACTACCCCATACTGGGCCTCCTTCAGTGATTTCCCGGCAAGTCCGCGCTGGATAATAAACTGATTGAAGCCCCAGAATCCGATATTTGTAAGCCACATAGATCCTATTACCACCCCAAGCCCCGGCAGATCGAGGAACGCATCCTTAAGGCCTCCTTTTCCGTCAGGCACCGATAAAGTTCCTTTTTCAATTATCATATGGAATTTCTGAGGGGCCCTCTCAAGAAGTTCTGAAAATCCTGCAAGTATCCCATTCCCGTCGCTCAGGGCATTAAGGGCAAATGCAGTGGTAATAAGTCCCCCGAGTATCAAAACAAATACGTTGAAAACATCTGTCCATGCAACAGCTTTCATCCCTCCCCACAGGGAGTACAAAGCAGAGAATAATGAAAATGCGATGATCCCGTAAACAAGAGGCAATCCGATTATCCGTTCCATTGCCAGCGCCCCCAGGTATATCACCGCTGTCATATTGATAAAAATGTAAACAAGGATCCAGAAAACGGCAAGGCTGGTGCTTACTCTCTTATCATAGCGCTGGGTCAGGAACTGAGGCATAGTATAGATCTTCTTCTCGATGAATACCGGTAGGAAATATTTAGCGACAAGAATCAGGACTGCTGCAGCTATCCATTCATAGGCTGCAATTGCCAGTCCTACGGCATATCCCGACCCTGACATTGCAATAAAGTGTTCTGCTGAAATATTAGCTGCCAGAAGAGTGGATCCGATCGCCCACCAGGGCAGGGACCGGTTTGCAAGGAAATAGTCCTGTGAAGTTTTTTGCTGGCCTTTTTTTGTTCTTGATACCCACAATCCCAGTCCAACTATAATAGTCGCATAGGTAAAGAAAACTACCCAGTCAATTGGTTCAAACTGTTTCATCTGTCAATGATTATTCAAAAAACCTGAAAGCCTGACAATATGGTCGGTATTTATAAAGTCGATTCCCATTTCGATAAACAGACTCCAGACATCAGAATTATCAGGAGCGTTCCAGAACCTGATCTTTTTTTTCACTGAATGAACTGAATCTATAACATTTTCTATCCGGATCTTTTCCTTGTCAACAATATCTCCGGTCCCGTTCCATGACGAGTAGCTTTTAAAATTTGCACTGTAAAGCGGGATCCTTTTTAATTGCTCCCTGCTGTAATTCTGATCGAGGAGACCATCAAAATAAATAAAATCCGGATAGCTGTTGAAACCTGAAGGTTCAGGCCTGTTACCGGAAATCACAATGCGTATGGCACCTTTGTTATTTCGGGGATCAAAAACATCCGGATATCTTTTAAGCTTCTCAACCAGCAATGAAAGAGCCGGTTCAAAAGGTGTTTTTATATCGATCAGAAGCTGAAATGTTCCGGAATAATCTTTCCAGGCCATACCCCCGTTCTGCCGGAATAATCGGACTGCCGGCCGGATATATAGCGAATCGAGGGTCCTTGCCGGAAGAATATCTTTCTCATTATGTGCCACGTATAATTCACCATTAATTGCCCATATATCCGCTTCAATGGACCCGAAATGGTTTTCATATGCCAGA
>DAIUKI010000537.1:0-1716 GCA_036848255.1 Bacteroidales bacterium
CTGTTTGTCAGCTTCACACACGCATCAATTGCATCATCGGTATAGATCACATTATGATGCTCCTCATACCTTTCCTTAATGTTATGCAGGATGTGAATCGTTTCTTCTATTGAAGTCGGTTCGACGATTACCTTCTGGAATCTGCGCTCAAGGGCTCCATCCTTTTCAATATGCTGACGGTACTCATCGAGTGTGGTTGCACCGATGCACTGGATTTCACCCCTTGCAAGCGCGGGCTTGAGCATATTTGCAGCATCGAGCGATCCCGTTGCACCACCGGCTCCAACAATTGTATGTATCTCATCGATGAACAGGATAATATTGTCATTCTTCGAAAGCTCATTGAGGATTGCTTTCATTCTTTCCTCAAACTGTCCCCTGTACTTTGTACCTGCAACGATTGATGCAAGGTCGAGTGCAACGACCCTCTTGTTGAATAATACCCTTGAAACGTTCTTCTTTATTATCCTTAAAGCAAGACCTTCAGCTATTGCCGATTTCCCTACGCCCGGCTCACCTATAAGAACAGGATTGTTCTTTTTCCTCCTTGAAAGGATCTGGGCGAGTCTTTCTATTTCCCTTTCGCGGCCGACGACCGGATCAAGTCTGCCTTCTTCGGCAGCTTTTGTCAGGTCGATCCCGAAATTATCGAGAACCGGCGTATCTGACGAAGGCTTTGAAGCAGATTGAGATGACTGCCCCTTGCCCGGACTGCCGCCAAATGACTGTCCTTCATCGTCTTCCTCCCTTGGAAAATCAGCTTTAGCGCTTGGCAGGCCGGCTTCAACTGCCCGTCTGACTGACTGGTAATCGACATCCAGTTCCGAAAGGAACCTCGTTACCAGGGCATTTTCATCTTTGAGAATGGCAAGCAGAAGGTGCTCCGAATCAATAGTGGAACTTTTCAGCGATTTTGCCTCAAGGTAAACAAGTTTAAGAATCCTTTCCGTGCTCCTGAGGAGCGGAATGATTTCATGATCAGCGACAGAGATAGGACTTTCAACCTTAATGCTCTTCTCCAGCGAGCCTTTAAGAACCAGGAGATCTATTCCCTGGTTTATCAGTATCTCGACAGCGACACCCTCACCATCCCTCAGGATGCCCAGAAACAGATGCTCAGGGCTTATATGACTGTTTCCCAATCTTATAGCCTCTTCCTTGCTGTACCCCAGGATATCCTTAACCCTTTGTGAAAATTGTGAATCCATAATTAAGTCCTCATTTTTATATAAGATATCAGGTCATAAGCCATTATGTCAGTGAACTCCGACAAAAGGGCTGATGACATGAAAATCAAAGTTAATTTTAATACAATATGTAAATGGCAATATTCATGCCCATTTATAAACAATTAATGTTAAAAAGTCACTCTCCGGAATGGTCGGCAGTAAGCAAATAAACACTATTTTCGTAATCAATAGCGTTCTTCGGATGAACGTTTATATCTTTTTAATTTACAATAGATTATGGCAGAAAGAGAAAGGGTGATTCAGGTAAATATTGAGGAGGAGATGAAATCGTCATATATTGACTATTCAATGTCAGTAATAGTGTCGAGGGCGTTGCCTGATGTCAGGGACGGGCTGAAACCGGTTCACAGGCGTGTATTATTCGGAATGTCGGAACTGGGGGTACTCTCGAACAGACCATATAAGAAATCGGCAAGGATAGTGGGGGAGGTGCTTGGAAAATTTCACCCCCATGGTGATTCATCGG
>DAIUKI010000538.1:0-1702 GCA_036848255.1 Bacteroidales bacterium
CCACCGGGCTGGTTCTATACGCTCGGCCCTCCCTTTGGGGGAAGGTCGGGAAGGGGGTATTGATTAAAGAAAAAGATCCAAACTCATGATTTCTTAAGATCCCTTAAATCATAAGTTATTCCGTCGATTGCTGGAATCGTATTTGGGAAAATTGTTCTGGCTTCATCCACCAGTCCTGAAATCTCCTTATACCTGGCCGAGAAGTGTCCGATCATAAGGGTACCTGCACCGGCTTTCAGGGCGGTTTTTGCAGCATCAAGGGTAGTGGAATGCCTGACCTGTTTTGCCAGTTTCGACAAGCTTCCATCGAAAGTAGCTTCGTGATACAGGAGGTCAACACCATTGACAAATGCCGAAAGACGGCTGAAAGGCATCGTATCACTGCAATATGCATAAGATAAAGGTTCAGCAGGAGGTATTGTAATGACCTCGTTTTTTATAACCAGTCCGTCTTCCGTTACAAAGTCCTGCCCTTTCTTGATTCCGGGAATACTTGAAGTCGGGATAGAATATTTTGTTATATACTCCTTAATTATGTTTCTGTCGGCCGGTTTCTCCCTGAAAAGAAATCCAAAAGCCTCGATCCTATGCTTAAGAGGAAAAGAAGTCACAGTAAGATGCTTGTCCTCATAGATTTTAACGGGATCTTTGCCTCTAAGAGGAACAAAATCAATTTCATAATTCAGGTTTATGTCAAAATCGCTGAGATGGGAATTAAGCATCGGAAGATAATTTTCCGGTGCATAAAGGCTGAGGGTATTTTCCCTTCCCATGAGGTTGAAGGTGGAGAGCAATCCATAGAGACCAAAGATATGGTCGCCATGAAGATGGCTGATAAAGATGTTATTGATCTTTCCGAACCGGATCCTGCATTTCCGGAGCTGCATCTGAGTTCCTTCGCCGCAGTCGATTAAAAACAAACGCTCATGTGCATTGAGCACATGAGCGGATGGGAATCTTTTTAATGTGGGCAATGCAGAACTGCTACCAAGTACGGTCAGCTTCATTGGCAACCTGCAATGCTTACTTGTTAAGATATCATTTTTTCAGCATCGGCAACTGACTGTGTGATAGCAAGTACAGTATCGAGCTGTGAAATGGTAATAAGTCTTTCCACTGCTTCACTAAGTCCGCAGAGAACAAAAGTTCCTCCGGCATTTTTGCACAACCTGTTTGCGACCAGAATTGCGCTTAAACCGGATGAGTCACAATACTGACATTTCTCAAGGTCGAGGATAATGTTCTTCTCCCCTTTTCCTGAAATAAGCACGAGCTCCGATTTAAGAGCAGGTGCAATGTGAGTATCAAGTTTTTCTGACTGAATCTGAATCAATGTGCTGTTATTCCGACTCTCAATATTGAAATCCATAGTTATTGTTTTAACAGCTTAAATTTACAACTATTTTTTCTATTTCTTTGAAGCTTTACTGGCTTTTTCTTCCATTTCTTCTTTCAGAGCGGCCAGCTGTGTAATATCTCCAAGAGTTGTCTTTTCAGCATTTGGTTTGGTCTTCCTTGGGGATTTTCTTTGAGGTTCCGCTTCTGCTTTCTTTGAAGCTGATTCTGAAGTTCTCTTCTCATCCTCGTAAACCCTGCTGTGAGAGAGGATTATCTTCTTGGCCGACTTGTTGAACTCAATAACCTTGAATTCCATTTTCTCATCAACCTTGCCGATTGTTCCGTCTTCCTTGACAAGATGTTT
>DAIUKI010000539.1:0-1693 GCA_036848255.1 Bacteroidales bacterium
TATTTTAATAACGAAATTCAAGGGGTATCTGGAACCGGACCCTTACAGGCTGACCTCTCTGAAGTCCTGGGGACCATTTGGGTGAATCGGAGATTGCCTTTACAGCTTCATCATCAAGCAGGGGATGAACTCCTTTAACTACGGTAACATTGCTGACTGTGCCATCTTTTTCAACAATGAAAGTCAGAAAGACAGTTCCCCTTATTTTGTTTATAATAGCCTCCTCGGGATATCTTGTACGTTTGAATACCCAGTTCCGGAATTCAGACAGATCGCCGCCCTTGAATGTAGGCATTGTTTCCACAATAAAAAGGGGCTCATCGCTTCCGGTACCATCTCCACCTGGAAGGAGATCGTCGCCGAAACCCGATCCCGATGCATCGATAATTTCGCCCCCGGCAGAAGCCAGGACCTCATCAGTTGTGACCATCGTTAGCTCAATGGGGCTCACTGAATCCACGATAACAGGAGGAATATACTCGACTGTTTCCTGCATTTTGGCCGCTACAGGGGGAGGTGGCGAAGGAGGAATATAAATTATCTCCTCAGGAGGCTGAAGATTTTCCATTCTTACCTGGTAAAAACCGTCACCCCCTGTCACAACTCTTTCTGTGGAAGGGCGCGAGATGAAAGGTACCATAACGGTGATTATGGCAGTTAATACAGCAACGATTGTTCCGGCAAGAAGTGCACGGTTGTATCTCTTGCGAAGATCATAAGCTCCATACTCCCTGTTCCGGTGTTCGAATACAAGATCATCAAAATCGGATATTCTGAAAGGCTGATGATCTGTTCCGGAATCCGGATCTGTATTATTCCTGTTTAACTTCACTCTGTTGTCGCTTCAGATTAAAAGGCTGACATTAAAATCCGGTGACAATAATCATTCCGTTTTCACAGACCGGATTGTCCGGAAAGCCTTTTCTGCAAATTCCCCGCAAAAATACGAATTACCTGCATTTTCGCAAAGGTAGTTTTTATTAAGGTTACTGGTTACTGGTTACTGGTTGCTGGTTGCTGGTCATCTGATTAAAATAATTTGTGAATTTTGAACCAAGCACCTAGCACCCAGCAACTAGCAACAGCACTTTAAATTAGAGTATGATTTGCAATGATTATCATTTTTTCTTAAGTTTGCCAGGATTAATGGGGGTTTAGCTCAGTTGGCTAGAGCGTTTGACTGGCAGTCAAAAGGTCAGGAGTTCGATTCTCCTAATCTCCACCATATAGCTGAGCAAATTAATATAGAATCCTGTAAACTCATCATTTACAGGATTTTTTGTTTTTGCTTCCTGTGCAGGGAAGATATAAATCAGACCGAATGATTACTGTAATCAAAAAAAAATCCCTTCATCCAATTTTTAATTGTTTTGGATGGAGGGATGATTCAGAGAGCAAGCTGAATACCTATTTTATCGGTTCTTCTACCTTTGGAAGCGGTGGTAACTTTTTAACAAATTTTCCATCTTTGTCATAAACAAGTGTCTCGGTTTCGGTCCCTTTGACTAAAACAACATTATAGGTAAGTACGTTATCTGTATTAGTAGACGTTGCATCCTTTACAGTGAAACCTGCATAGTCTTTAGCAACATTGTCTGTAATAGCTTTCGGAATATCTGCTATCTTAACAACAGTAATAGTGGGCTTTACCTGTGTAGTAGTGACTTGTGTCTGGGCATTGACAACCAGAGCA
>DAIUKI010000540.1:0-1675 GCA_036848255.1 Bacteroidales bacterium
CATGATTCCTGCTATGGCGCCCATCAGAACGCCTCTTTCTCCGGTAAGGTCGCTGTATACTTCCTTCCTGAAATCGGTCTCAAAAAGATAACCTGAACCTACTGCGATGCCAAGGGCAAATACTCTTTCCCTGGCTTTTCCAGTAGCATCCTGGTACACCGCGTAGCTTGAATTGAGGCCTTTCCCTTCAAGGAAAAGACGGCGCAGGGATGTCCCCGAGCCCTTGGGCGCGATCAGGATCACGTCAACATCAGCAGGCGGTACAATACCGGTCTGATCATTGAATGTGATGCCGAAACCATGAGAAAAATAAAGAGCTTTTCCCTTCGTAAGATGCTTCTTCACTACCGGCCACGAAGCAATTTGTCCGGCATCAGAAAGCAGGTATTGAATTATTGTGCCTCTTTTGCATGCCTCTTCAATCTCGAAAAGATCCTTTCCTTCTTCCCATCCGTCCCTGACAGCTTTTTCCCAGGAAGATGAATTCTTTCTCTGGCCGACAATTACATTAAGCCCGTTGTCTTTCAGGTTAAGCGACTGGCCCGGACCCTGGACGCCGTATCCTATTACGGCAATTACTTCATTTTTTAAGACCTCACGGGCCTTTGAGAGCGGGAATTCATCCCTGGTCACCACGTTCTCAGTAACACCTCCAAAATTGATTTTTGCCATGATTTCAGGTTATTTGATTATTATTAGTTCTTAATTGTCTATTTCAATTGCCTGCGGTTCCGGGCGCTTTGCCTCATCCATCTCCTTCAGGTAAGAATTTAATTCCTTTACCTGCTTTGTGATTGCCACACGTCCTGACCTTACAAACTGCAGGACTCCATAAGGCTCGAGCTGGTTGAGCAGATCGGTTATTTCAGGTTTGTGCCCGGTTTTTTCGATAACTATATATTCGGGCGTAACTTCCAGTATGCGGGCATGATGTCCCCTGACAATATTATCAATGATGTTTCCCGACATTAAGCCCCGGGTAGCAACTTTGAACATCGCTATTTCCTGATAAATTATTTCATCTGATGTGTGCACAAAGACCTTCAGTACGTCAACCAGCTTTTCCATCTGCCTGGCCACTTTTCTTACCATTTCCGGGGTTGTAATAACCACCAGAGTCCACAGATGCACACCGGGGACAGCAGATTCAGAGGCTGTTATACTCTCTATGTTTATCTGCCTCCTGGTAAGGATTATTGTTATCTGGTTCAGTATCCCGATGTGATTCTCGGTAAAAAGTGACAGAGTATATTCATTTTTCATTTTTGCACTGTTTTAATTTGTCAATCTTACTTCAGAAACAGATGAACCCGGTTCAACCATTGGCAGAACATTTGCTTCCTTGCTTATTGTAACGTCAAGCAGGTAGGGTGCATCAGCGGCAAGCATCTCAGCCAGCGTTTTTTCAAGATACTTTCTTTCCGATACTCTCTTTGATGCAATATTAAATCCCTCGGCTATCTTTATGAAATCAGGATTGACCAGAGCGGTCGAGGCATATCGTTTATTGTAGAACATATCCTGCCACTGTCTGACCATCCCGAGAAAACTGTTATTCAGGATAATTATCTTAACGGGGATCTGATACTGAAGAATGGTTCCAAGTTCCTGGATTGTCATCTGGAAACCGCCGTCACCAAGAAACACTACAACCTGTTTATCGGGTCTTCCGATC
>DAIUKI010000541.1:0-1599 GCA_036848255.1 Bacteroidales bacterium
GCCGGGGCAAATCCTGCAATGATACCGATGGCACCTGATATTCCTATTGCCAGGAGGATGTTGCCTGCAGTCAGGAACATATCAAGGTTATAAAAATAATTCACAAGCAGAGTCCCCAGAAAGACGATAATCAGTCCCAGGATACCTCCGGTAATTGAGAGGAGCATTGATTCGATAAGGAACTGAAGAAGGATATATCTTCTCTTGGCACCGAGGGCCATCTGGATGCCTATTATGCTTGTGCGCTCCCTGACGGAGACGAACATTATGTTGGCAATACCGAACCCGCCGACAAGAATGGAGAAGCCCCCGATGATCCATCCTGCTATGTTGATACCATTAAAGACAGGCTCAAGGGTCTGGGTTATCTGGCTCGCCTGGTTGATTGAGAAATTACTGACCTCACCGGGGCTGAGCCTTCTTGCCGAACGCAAAATCATTGTGATCTCATCAGTCAGCTGCTCTGCTGATGCTCTCTCCTTGCCCCTGATCATTACATTTGATTCAATGAACGGGTTACGGAAGTTGATGAACTGCCGGCTGAAATTCACAGGAACCAGCAGTGTTTCATCCATGCCGCTGTCACTCATTCCACCTTTACCCTCTTTTTTGAAAACACCAATGACTTCTGCCTTATAACCGGATATTGTTATCACCTTTCCTATGGGGTTGGCTTTATCAAACAGCTTCTCTGCTATTTCGATACCTATTATGGCTACAGGCTTTCCCGAAGCAGATTCTGATTCAGTGAAATAACGGCCTCTTTCTATCTCAAATGATCTGACCTGTTTAAAATCATACGTCGCAGCTGTTATATATGAATCGCTTACTGAGTTGCTGCGATACTTGATCGGTTCTCCGGAAAACACAGTGAAACATACTGCCTGGGCTGAAGGCGATTTTCTCAGTATCGCCTCATAGTCATCTGTTGACGGAGGCGGCCATTTCATAATATCCCACCATTTTATATCAGGGTCCGGAGTCCAGGGCCATTTTGCCACATAAATAGTATTATTTCCCAGCGACTCAATGCTTGTCCTTATCCCGCTTTCCATCCAGTCAAAAACAGTGAACACTGAAATAATTGAAACAATGCCGATTGTAATTCCAAACAATGAAAGGAATGTACGGAATTTATTAACTGATACAGAGCTGTAAGCAAAAAGGAAACTCTCTTTAAACATTTTCAGCCACATGGTCCGATCATAATTTAGTGCCAAAGATAATCAAATCTGAAACATCAATATCTCCCCAATAATTCATCAATTCAATTATTTAAGGAAACATTGCGTATCAAAAAATTTATCTATTTTTATCCGATCGCAAAACTCTTGGGGGCGATTACCTGATTTACTGATTATGAGTGACATAAAAATAAAGAGCGCCTTTGTTTCGGTTTTTTACAAAGACGGTCTCGGGGCTATCGTGAAAAAGCTTGACAGCCTTGGCGTTTCTGTCGTTTCCACAGGGGGGTCGTATGAGTTCATTACCAAAGCAGGAGTCAGTGCCGGCAGGGTTGAGGATATAACAACTTATCCGTCGATACTTGGCGGAAGGGTTAAGACGCTTCATCCCAGAATATTCGGAGGCATCCTGGCG
>DAIUKI010000542.1:0-1594 GCA_036848255.1 Bacteroidales bacterium
CGAAATCATCGATAACCTGTGACAGGTTCGGGTCGCCTATTTCCTGAAGATCATAGTAAACCCTCGTGGTTGGTTTCTTTATTTTAATAATCCTGTTAAGATCAATCGGTGTTGCAATGATCACACTGTCACATTTTGTGTTATTGATTGTTTTTTCGAGATCACGCAGCTGCTGTTCACCATACCCCATTGCCGGAAGCAATGTACCTATATCAGGGTAAAGCCTGAATGTCTCACTTAGTTTTCCAACAGTATAAGGTCTTGGATCGACCAGCTCCGAAGCGCCAAATTTACGGGCTGCAACAACACCGGCACCCAGTTTCATCTCACCATGAGTAAGGGTTGGCCCGTCTTCAACAACAAGCACTTTCTTTCCCCTGATCAGGGAAGGATCATCTACTTTAATAGGTGATGCGCCATCAATGACAATTGCTTTGGGGTTTACCTTCCCAATGCTTTCACGTACTATCTGGATTCCTTCTGGCGCTGCAGAATCCATCTTGTTGATTACTATAACATCTGCTATCCTCATGGTCACTTCACCCGGATAATACTTCAGTTCATGTCCTGCTCTGTGAGGATCGGTGACAGTAATCATAAGATCAGGCTTAAAGAACGGGAAGTCGTTGTTCCCTCCGTCCCAGATAATTACATCGCATCCGGCAGGATCCTTTTCTGCTTTGCGAAGGATTGCTTCATAATCAACACCTGCATAAATTACGTTTCCTCTGACTACATGAGGCTCATATTCCTCCATTTCTTCAACGGTGCATTTATGTTTTTCAAGATCTTTCAAAACTGCGAACCGCTGAACTTTCTGGGCATTAAGATCTCCATAAGGCATAGGATGGCGAACAGCAACCACTTTCAGACCCCTGTCCATCAGCAACTCAATAACCCGTCTTGATGTCTGACTCTTGCCACAGCCGGTTCTGACAGCGCCAACTGCGATTACTGGTTTTGTGCTCTTTACCATTGTATCATTGGGACCCAGGAGGACAAAATTTGCACCTGCTGCATTTACGATGGCGCTGACACCCATTACTCTCTGATATGGAACATCGCTGTACGAAAAAATACAATCTTCGACTTTATATTTTTTAATCAGCTCTGGAAGATTTTCTTCAGTAAAAATCGGGATGCCCTTCGGGTAAAGCTTTCCGGCAAGCTCTTTTGGATATTTTCTACCGTCAATATCGGGAATCTGCGCTGCCGTAAAAGCTACAACATTATAATCCTCATTATCCCTGTAGCAAGTATTAAAATTATGGAAATCCCTTCCTGCGGCACCAATGATGATAACATTCTTTCCTGACATAAATCCTCCCTTATTTTAGAATTTTATTTTTATGTTAGAATCTCATACAAAATGATTCGACAAATGTATAATTTGCATGCCGTAATTCCGAGTGTTTAAGGGAATTTTTTAATTGTCGTTTTTATGAGCTAACGGTCTGTTATATTGTCTGTTAAATTAATTGTTAATATAACCTGGAAATTGTTTAAGAAATTGATACAGAGATAAAAGGTGATCTGGCAAATTCTTTGTACTATTATAACATCTAATGAATGTCCTGGCACACATATACCTGTC
>DAIUKI010000543.1:0-1574 GCA_036848255.1 Bacteroidales bacterium
GTTTTCAAAAAAGTGACAGGATTTTAAAGCTTTTAAAATGGTTTAGCCTTTGTGTCCCTTCGTGGGAACTTCGTGTGGTTAAAAATAAATCCATAACTATACCAAGGCTATCACTAAGGATAACAAAGGGTTTCTCTAATTCATTATTATCATCATTCCACCGCCGCCGCTGTTGCCAAATCTTGGATTTACAACATTGTTGTATATCGACCCGAAAGTATAAGTGAATCCGAAGCTGGTAAAATACTGATACTGACTTGCAATCTCCCTCCTCTGCAACAGGATCTCATCATAGGTAAGATCCTGCTTGACAAGGCTCAGCTGATCATGAATCAGGGATGCCCCTCCTCCGAAGTTAACATTCAATCCTTTGGCAACCCTGAGACTCAGATACCCGTCAAAGGAAAGATTATTCTTTGACCAGTCGTGAAAATAATTGCTGTAGGAAAGTGTGAAATCAATTGATCCCCATTTCTGTACAACCTCATATGAAGCTGAAAGGGTATGAAGCCAAAGGTTTTCCTTTATCTTGTCATAAATGGTTGAATCAGTATATTGGACCAGGCTTATTCCTGCCGAATACAATATCCTTAATTGCCTTCTGGTCGATTCAGAATATGGGAACAGATCATATTCTATACCAGGCATAAGATTATAATACAATCTCTTGTTGCTGTAACTTGAAGAGCCCAAAGAGGTTGAGCCTCCAATTGACCAGTGATCCGAGATACTTTTTACAATAAGGGCAGTCAGGTATTTTGAATCGGAATGACTCGTTATAACTTCTTCATCTATAATATATTTGGAGTTGTCGGTATAATACCGGGCATTCAGATTAATTTTCCAGTCTTCAGTGATCCTGCTTCCCGAGATATTTCCGGAAAGATAACTTGAATTATATGTTTTGCGACCATTCAGATACCCGTTAAAAGAACCCTTAAATACCCAGCTGTTCCATTTATCGGTGGAAACTGTTTCTGACAACGGTTCACTGAAAGAGATCCTCATATATTTTGCAAGAGGAGTTCTTGAAACATATCTCATTAATCCCATCTTCAGAGTATTTACTTCTTTTTGCCTTCTGCCCTCAGTGGTTTCATCAGGAGTGGTAACAAAGGAAATCGTATCGCGCATTCCCTGAAATTCATGCTGTCCCACAAGAAAATATGTGAATTCAAATCCTCCCGATCCTGTCCGCTGGCTTGTCGAAATGATATAAACACCTGCGTCCTTAATGTCTCGTACATAATTGACATAGGGAATCTCTTTACGGACATAATCGGTAGCCTCCATAAACACATTCAAGGCATCATTTCGTAATGTATCTGATTTTGAGGGCGTTTCCTGTGAGTACCCCATGACAAAAGGTAAAAAAAGAATAACAATAAGAACAAATCTTTTCATGGCTTTAAGTAAGGTAGTTTAAAATGACTATGAAATTAAGTGTATAAAAGGACCTGTCTATATGTTTTCAAATATTTAACAAATCATTAACCTTTTTAAAAGAAATCCGGCACCCGCGAACGGATACCGGAGGTCATGAAGATAAAAGGAATGAAAAACAAGAAGATTCT
>DAIUKI010000544.1:0-1559 GCA_036848255.1 Bacteroidales bacterium
CTTTATAATTAACCTTGAAAGAAAGGATAAATATGATGACGGACATATCCCCGGGGCTGTAAGGTACAAACCTGAATCTACACTCGGTTTCAGCGATATGATGGCAACAATTCCTTCCGATAAGAGTGTTGTTGTGTATTGCGGTACTGGTCATAACTCAGGATTCGCAACTGCATATCTGAGGCTTTTTGGCTACGATGCAAGAACATTGAAGTATGGAAACAACAGCTTTATGTATGACAAGATGGTAAAGCAGAAAAGCGTTTTGTCATGGCTTCCCTTCACACTGGCTGAATCTAACGATTTTCCGGTAGTAAAATAAACAGATTCTTCAGACCCATTTCGCTGAGGACCATCCATATCCTGGCCGATACTGAAATATCTTCAGAGAACAGTATAACCGGACCTCTGTTTCTTCTCAGGATATGGATGTTTTCTTTCTCAAGTATCGATCCGGGATCCATATCCCTCGTGATTTCCTTAAAACGACTGTTGATAGCTGAGTTATTTCCAAGGTCAATTATAATCTTTTGCCCGTCAAGACTTTCTACCTTATCTGCAGTAAGCATGTTTGAGCCCGAAACTGATGGCTCTGCCCATTTAACTGCATCATATCTGAAACTCATCTGATTGAAGGTTCTTATTAGAATAAGAAACGTCACTATCAGAACTATTGAAATTACAAGCCGGTATTTTTTAATAAATTTCATAGATTCTCTTATTCTGAATATGATTACTCACATCCTCCGTCGAGCTTTTTCGCCGAAAACTTTGTCGATTCCAGAAACCTGGTTTTAAGGCTGTCGGGAAGGGAATTCAGCTCCGTGAACATATCTCCTGCACGTCTCCTTGTTTCGAACAGGGCGTTTTCCCTTGCCGTTAGCCTGTCGCCTGTGAACTTGGCTTCAATTATGGTCCTTATCCATTCCCTGACTCCTCCTTCCATTGTATAAGTGTTACTGTATCCGAGACCTCTGGCAAAAACGAGTGCATAAGATGACTCAATGTCACCGGTTGAAAAAAATACATTTTTAATGTTTTTGTCATTAAAAAAGATTTCAGGATCCTTCTTTACAAAATCCCGATAGGGGATATTAATAGCGCCAGGCATAGTCAGTTCTTTTGATTCATCAGGTGACCTCAGGTCAATAAGCTGTACCGTACTGTCTTCTCTGACAATAAACTCTGCTACCTGATCAACAGTAAATGAAGCCTCCTTACCAAGAACATCCGACAGCAGCATACCGGGTTTTACGATAAAGGAACGGTTTGCGGAAAGAGGCAGCAATGCAAGCAAGATGCCCAGGAGGATCAGCAATACCGAGAATTTTCTTCTTGTTTCCATGGCTGTTTTTAAAGATCGTTTGTTATTTCGGTACGGGCAAATTTCTTCTCGGCAATTTCAGCGATCCAGAACATGATTACTGCTGCAGAGATCATGAGAAGTGCAAATATACCGGGAGAGAGGCCAAAGGATTCGTTTATTCTTACGGGGCCCCTGAACCTGGCATTAGCCATTTCCTGGATATACGGGTATGTTTCAGCAAAGATAAAAGCGC
>DAIUKI010000545.1:0-1534 GCA_036848255.1 Bacteroidales bacterium
CCACCGATTTGATAGCCTTAGTAAGCTCATTTCTAAGTATATTGGCTTCATAAAGTACGACAGCCTCGAAGATCTCCTCTTTGCTCTGAAAATAGTAATAGACCGAGCTTTTACCCATCTTCAAAGCCCTGGCGATCTCATCCATGGTAGTCTTCCTGAACCCGTACCGGCTGAAAATCTGTCCTGAGGTGATTATTATTTTCTTTCTAAATTCTTCTTTATTAACCATATAGTAATTTCTTACAATAAGGATCTTTTCTCTATGCAAATTTAAAACATAAAAAAATCTTATCAAAATTTTCGAAGAAACCGGTCGATTATTCGAGATTGCGGACTTCGATTTCTGATTGCGGATTAAAAATGCAAATCCGAAAACGCAAATCCGAAATCCGACATCCTAAATACCAAATCCCCGCTAATTTTGTAAATTTGAAACTCGTTTTATTCCATCCGGAAATTATTTTAAGATGCTTATTGACGGAAAATACTACCAGAGTATCTGGCTTGACGAAAATGACAAGAGCAAAGTAATGGTTATCGACCAGCGGAGGCTCCCGTTTTTCTTTGAGATCAAAGAGCTCTGTTCAGTTGAGGATGTCTATAATGCAATCCGGGACATGACCGTGCGGGGAGCTCCGCTGATTGGTGCTGCAGGAGCTTTCGGAATTTACCTGGCAACCCTGGAGATCACGCACCGGACAAATGTCAGCAGTCATATAAGTAATGCCGCGGAATATCTTGCATCGTGCCGCCCTACGGCAGTGAACCTTTCATGGGCCATAAACCATTCCCTCAGGAGACTTTCCGGAATCACCGATCCTGAAATGCTTTCGGACTGCGCCATGAATACAGCACTTGAAATATGTGAGACAGAAAAAGAAAATTGCAGGAGGATAGGTGAACACGGCCTGCCATTGATAAGGGAGATCAGCGAAAAGAAAGGCGGAAAACCAGTGAACATCCTGACCCACTGCAATGCCGGATGGCTCGCCTGTATCGACTATGGAACAGTTACAGCGCCTGTTTATCTTGCCCTTGAAAAGGGTATCCCAGTGCATATCTGGGTTGATGAGACACGGCCGTTGAACCAGGGCGCCAGGCTCACAGCCTGGGAGCTCGGAAAACAGGGAGTGCCCCACACCCTTATTGCTGACAATGCCGGAGGGCATCTCATGCAGAAAGGTATGGTTGACCTGGTGTTCGCGGGGTGTGACCGTGCGACAAGAAAAGGGGATATTGCAAACAAGATCGGAACATATCTTAAAGCCATTGCCGCTTTTGACAACAATGTTCCTTTCTATTCCCTTGTGCCATCGACTTCAATCGATTTCAGTCTTTATGACGGCCTGAAGGAAATTGTTGTTGAGGAACGTGATCAGGAAGAGGTGACCGAGGTCACCGGATATGCCGATGGGGTTATTAAATCAGTACGGATATGCCCTGTTGATACCATGGCTGGGAACTGGGGATTTGATATAACGCCGGCAAAGCTTGTTACCGGACTGGTTACGGAGAAAGGAATCTGCGGGGCAGA